>WFTY01000182.1 GCA_015485245.1 Anaerolineales bacterium
AGCCTGAGGCGCCCGCGGCGATCATTTCAAAGAAATATTCCTTATCTTCATGCACCGTCAGAGCGAGCACCTTGCAATTGGGACATTCGGTGGCCAGCAAACGTGTGGCCTCGAGACCATCCATCTCCGGCATGGTGATGTCCATGACGATCACGTCCGGCCGCAAAGTGATCCCCTGCTCCACCCCCTCACGCCCATCGCGAGCCTCCCCAACAACCTGTAAGTCCGCGTACGTTTCCAGGTACGAGCGCAGGCCGCTCCGCACAACGTCATGATCGTCAACCAGCAAAATGCGGATCGGGTTTTGCGCTTGAGGTTCCATAACTATCACTCCGTACTTCTTTTGATATCCGGAATGATAACACGAATTCTCGTTCCCTCCCCAGGAGTAGAACTCAAGTGAAAGTCGCCCCCAACAGAGCGCACGCGCTCCTGCATCCCTGCGATGCCAAAGCGCCAGGCACTCTCTCCTTGAGCATCTGGGGAGAATCCCACACCCTGGTCGCGAATGTTCATCTCCACAGCCTGTTCCCGAAAGGCAAAACTAACCTCGGCCTGATCGGTCTGCGCGTAGCGGGCGATGTTGGTCAACGCCTCCTGGGTCACGCGATAACACACCGTCTCCACCAGAGGGTCCAGCCGCCGCGGCGATCCCTCGACCTCCAGGGAAACCTGCAAGCCAAAGTTGCGTCGCGCCTCTGCAACCAGGTGTTGCACCGCCGCTACGAGTCCCAGATCATCCAGCTGCGCCGGGCGCAGATCATGAACCAGACGATACAGTCGCTTGGATATCTGACGGCCGTGATCTTGCAGGCGTGGCAGAATCTCAGCACAGGCAGGATCATCACCCACATGCGTTTTTAACGTCGCCACATCCAGGGTAAAGCTGGTAAGCAGCTGGGCCAGCTCATCGTGCAGCTCTCGAGCAATGCGGGCGCGCTCCTCCTCCTGGGCGATGACGATGCGACGCAACAATTCCTGGCGCAGTTCTTCGCGCTTGACCAGTTCATCTTGCACCTGTTGCAAAGCTTCCAGGCGCGCTTGTTGAGCCGCGGCGAGCTGTTGTTGTCGCTCCTTCTCCACCACCTGAATGGCGCGGATCAACGCCAGGGTGAACACCACCGCAGCGATGGTACGCACAACCTGAATGGGCACACCCACCAGGCGCGAGAACACCGCCGCGTTGACGATCGCTGCCGGCAGAAAAGGCGCCTGGGGAACGAAGATTTGTGAACCCCCGTAGAGGGCAAATCCCAAAATCGCCCACCGCAGGCTGTGTCCTAACTGATGGCGGTGATTCTGCCGCGCCTGCACTACCTGTTGATGCAAACCAAAGACCGCTAACAAGCTACCAGGGACCGCCAGGATATAGCGGGCCAGGGCATCGGCGATCCAAACCATATCGGCAGGATTGGGAAGCAAAATCGCCTGAGCAAAAAGAACCACAACAACATACAGCACCAACATCCCCCCGCCCACATAAGCATCCGCAGCCGCCAGGCCGCGCGGGGGCCGCAGAATTTGCACCCCGTAGGCAATCAGAGAAGCGAAGGACAATGCCAGCAAGGCCAGCCGCCCCAACGACCACCAGGAATACATTGTCGGCTCTTCACCATACCCCAGCAGCAGGATGAGCTCCACCCATTCATGCAAGCCATGCGCAAAGCCAAACACCGCCAGCGGGCGCAACACACGCGCTTCGCCCAAAGCCGGAAAACGCCCTACCTCGAGGGTGATAGTCACCCCCATGATGAAGAAAACCAACCCATAGAAGAAGTATACGATCAGGATTATCAAATTCATGCTGCGCTCTCAGAATGTCCAGGCCGTTCAGAAACTGACAAAAGAAGATTGTGAAGAATGTCATTTCTTCCAATTACAAACAGCATTCATCCCACATTAATATTTGGGGTAAAATACCCAACAGTAAGGCGGTTTCTCAACCCCGAACTGGGGTTTTTGCCCCATACTCCAGGGCAAAAAACCCAAACCGGGATTAACGTACTCTCTCATTGTACCGCGCGTGCGAAAGGAGGTGGTGCCACAAGCCGAGAGATTAGAAATTGCCCTCCCCGAACACCTTTTGTATGAAGGAGAAAAGAAATGACGCGAAAAACGTTTTTGCTCATCGCAGTGATGTTGATCGCCAGCCTGGCATTAGCAGCCTGCGCTGGCCCCCAAGGGCCGGAAGGCCCCCCAGG
>WFTY01000183.1 GCA_015485245.1 Anaerolineales bacterium
AATTCTACCCCCGCCCACCAGACGCCTCCCCTCCCGCAGTGGCCGGCACGCTGATTGACGAACGCGCCGACATGCAGGATATCATCGCCACGCTGGTGGACCTCGCCCGTCGGGGTTACCTTAAGATCGTTGAAAAACCATCCATCAAACCGCTGGCGATCTCGTCGGATTTCACCTACGTGCGCAGCAGCAAAGATGACGCCGATCTGCTCCCTTACGAAAGGCGCTTGCTGCGCTCGATCTTCGGGCGAAAGACCGAACGCGATCTTAAGGCGTTAAAAAACAAGTTCTACACCAAACTGCCTGCGATCAAGAACGAGCTGTACGACGAAGTAGTGAAGCGCGGCTTCTTTTCCACCAGCCCGGAAAAGGTGCGCAACCGCTACGGCTGCTTCAGCGTGTTGCTGCTCCTCGTCATCGGCGGGATCGCTTTTGTCATCTTCGGCGTGTTCACCGAATATACCCCGCTGGCCATGTGCGTCAGCGGATCGCTGATGGTCTTCCCCTTTGGGCTGTTGATTCTCAGCCGCTTTATGCCCCGAAAAACCCAAAAAGGCGCGCGCGCCGCGGCGCAGTGGGAAGCCTTCAAGCGCTATCTGAAAAACATCGATAAGTACACCAATGTGGCCGAGGCCAAAGAGCAATTCGAGCGTTACCTGCCCTACGCCATCGCATTTGGGCTGGAGAAAACCTGGGTAAAGAAATTCACCGTGGTAGACACTCCCATGCCAACATGGTGGGAAACCTATTATCCCGTTCACCCCACGCGAGGCGGCGTGCGGCGCGGGAGGGCGATGCCGACTCCCGGGCGCAGCGCAGGGGGCAGCGCGCCCTCACTCGACCAGGCAGCCGGACGCGCCTTTAGCGGGCTTGAAGCCATGAGCACCGGCCTGTTCAATATGCTGGATTCCGCCAGCAGCATCCTCACCAGCGCGCCGTCAAGTTCCGGTAGCGGCGGGGGCTTCTCCGGTGGCGGCGGCTTCTCCGGCGGCAGCGGCGGGGGCGGCGGGTCGAGTGGATTCGGATAAAATCAGGAGGAACTATGTTCGCTCGCGGGAAAATCATAGGCCCCGTACTGATCGCTGTGGGGGCAGGCATTTGTGCTGTCGTCGCCGCTTTTATGGGAGTGGGCGTCGCAACTGAGCAGGTCTCAATGGCCGGGGCCGCCCTGGGGAGCGCGCTGTTCGGCTTTCTGCCGCTCATCCTGTTCGCCGGCGTCGGCGCGTACCTGTACATCAGCGGCGGCAAAGAAGAAGTTGAGCTGGAGGCCATCCGCAAGAAAGAGCGCATCCTCGGGTTGGTGCAGTCCCAGGGGCAGGCCTCAATCAGCTCTATTATGATGGAACTGAAGATGACGCGCGAGGAGGTGACCAACGCCTTCTACGAGCTAGTCTCCATGGGGTTATTCACCGGCTATATTGATTGGGATTCGCTGACCTTCTACTCGAAAGAAGCCGCGGCGGTGGGCAGCAACCAGTGCCCCAACTGCGGCGGGATTCGCGAATTCGTCGGTCAGGGCGTGATCAAATGCCCTTATTGCGGGGTCTCATTGTTCATCCCCCCGGGAACAGAACAAACCCAGGCGGAACCCAAACCGCCCGCCGAGCAAGGGGGATAAAAGCCGGGCAACATCTTTCAGAAACGCGTCGCGCGCAGCGGGGAAATATCTATAAACGGCTGCTCCCCGCTGGCGATCTGCGACACCAGCTTCCCCGTCACCAGCCCATACGTCATCCCCAGGGTGCCGTGGCCGGTCGCCAGGATGAGGTTGTCGTAGCGCGGCGCAGGCCCGATGATGGGCAGATCGTCAGGGGTCGCCGGGCGGTAGCCGAACCAGACGGTTTCATCTTCCAGCGCCTCCATACCCGGCAGATAAATTTGCGCCGCCTGCCGGATACCGGCGAGCCGATGCGAGCTGATCGAGGCATCAAACCCCGAGAGTTCCAGCGTGCTGGTAAACCGCAGGCGCTCCCCCATTGGAGTCACAGCGACCTTGCGCTCCGCCAGCGAGAGCGGCAAGCGCGGCGCGCTGGGGGGCATCTTGTACGTCAGACTGTATCCCTTGGCTGGCTGAATGGGCAGGCGCAGCTTCAGGGTGCGCGCCACCACAGACGACCAGGCCCCCGCGGCCAGCACCACCTGGCGGGCGGGAAAACGCCCCCGGCTTGTCCGCACCGCATTGACTCGCCCCCCTGAGACCTCAAACCCGCTGACGGCAGCTCCGGTTTGGATCTCAACACCCAGCGCGCGCGCCAGGCGAGCCAGCTCCTGCACCAGGCGATGGGGGATCACATGGGCGTAATCTTCGCAATAAATCCCGTAACGGACGGCGGGGGAGACATGCGGTTCGATGCGGCGCACGCCCGCGGCATCCAGCAGCGAGACTTCAACGCCAAATTCGCGGATCAAAGCCACATCCGCAGCCCAATGCGCAAAACCGGCCTCCGTGGTGAAGAGGATCAGCCGCCCGCGGCGGGCGTAACCAAAGTCTGCATCTTCCCGCGCCAGCAACTCGGCGAACAAATCAAAGCTGGCCCGCCCCAAAGAGAGCATCACCTGGATCGAACGACGCATCTGCTGCTCGTTGCAAGCGCGCGTGAAGCGCCACAACCACGACAATAAATTCAGATCCAGGCGCGGCTTGATGTAGAAAGGGCTGTGCGCGTCCAGCAGCCACTTCAACCCCTGGCGAGGGACGCCGGGGGCGGCCAGCGGGATGGCAAAGCCATTGGCGATCAGCCCGGCGTTGCCATAGGAACTCCCCGCGGCGAGGTCGTCCTTCTCCAAC
>WFTY01000184.1 GCA_015485245.1 Anaerolineales bacterium
CGCGTGGCGGAGGCCGCCTGCCGATTGGCAGGAGCGCCTTATCGCCGGACGTGGGTGGGCGGGAATATTGGCAACCCGCTGATTGCCGACCTGGCGGCGATGACTGTTGATGACCTGGTGGTGATGGAGCTTTCCAGTTTTCAGTTGGAGCTGATGACCCGCTCGCCTCAGGTGGCTGCGGTGCTGAACGTCACGCCCAACCACCTCGACCGCCACGGGACGATGGCGGCTTATACCGCCGCCAAGGCGCGTATTCTGACTGCCCAGGGGCCGGACGATGTCGCTGTTTTGGGGCGCGATGACCCGGGGGCCTGGGCGTTACGGGATTCCGTTCGGGGAGCGCTGACCAGCTTTGGGCGGTCGCGCCCTCCCCGGGGGCAGCGCGGCAGTTTTTTCGATGCGGAGTGGATTCTGCTCTGGGATGGGGATCAGGCGCAGCGCCTCGTCCCTCGTCAGGATATCCGCCTGCGCGGCGAGCATAATCTGCACAATGTGGTGGCGGCCTGCGCGATTGCCGCGGCTGCCGATCTGCCGCCGGAGGCCATGCGAGCCGGGGTGGGCGGTTTCGAAGGCGTCCCCCATCGCCTGGAGTTTGTACGCTCATGGGGCGGGGCGGATTGGTATAACGATTCGATTGCCACCGCGCCGGAGCGAGCGATAGCCGCCGTGCGTGCTTTTGATCGGCCGTTGGTATTGCTCCTGGGTGGGCGCGATAAATCCTTGCCCTGGGAGGCGCTGGCTCAACTGGTGCGTCAGCGGGTGGATCATCTGGTGCTTTTCGGCGAGGCGGCGGAGCTGATCCGGCAGGCGGTGGATGCCGCTGGACCGACAGAACGCCCCTTTAGCGTGGATATGTGTTCGGGGCTGGAGCAGGCGGTGGAAGCCGCCGCCCGACGAGCGGAGCCAGGCGATGTGGTGTTGTTGGCCCCCGGCGGGACGAGCTTTGATGAATTCGGCGATTTTGCCGAGCGAGGAGAATGGTTTCGTAAATGGGTGCGGGCGTTAACTTGAAACCAGGTCGCGGCGAACAGGCGGGCGCGAGGGTGCCCTCGCCGCGCTTGAATATCGATGTGTCGCTGGTGGTGGTTCTCTTCGCCTTGCTGGCGTTTGGTGCGCTAATGATGACCTCCGCCAGTTGGACGGCTTCGCTGGCGCTTTCGAAAGCCGAAACTGGCGTCGCCTCGCCCTGGTATCTGTTCATTCGCCAGATGCGCTGGCTGGCGCTGGGATTGGGGCTGATGGGGGTCACCGCGCTGGTGGATTACCACCACTGGAAGAAGGTTTCGGTCGGATTGTGGATCTTCACGGGTGGCTTGTTGGTCGCGGTGTTGTTCCTAGGTGATAAAACCGGCCACACCACGCGCAGCTTCCTCAACGGGTCAATTCAGCCTTCTGAGCTGGCCAAGTTTGTGATTGTGATGTACCTGGCGGTGTGGTTGCATTCCAAGCGCGACGTGCTGAACACCCTGGCCTTTGGCCTGATCCCGGCGGCGGTGATCGTCGGCCTGTATGTGGGGTTGATCGCTTTGCAGCCTGACCTGAGCGCCATGATGATGGTTCTCATCCTGGGTTTGATGATGTATTACCTCGCCGGTACGAGTTTGCAGGTAAGTTTCTCCCTTACCGCGCTGGCCGCGGCACTGGGCTACCTGGTTCTGCGTTACAACCCCACGGGCCTGGATCGCGTGGATGAATTCAAGGCGGGCATGGAGGATATTTTGAACTCCTCGCCGCACGTTCGCCATGCACTGGTGGCGTTTGTGCGCGGCGGGTGGTTTGGCGTGGGAATTGGCAACAGCTCCACAAAATTAACCACCTTGCCTTTCCCGCATACCGACAGCGTTTTCGCCGTGGTTGGGGAGGAGGCCGGCGTATTTGGCGCTGCTTTTGTGGTGTTTTTGTTCGCTTTCCTGGGGTGGCGCGGGCTGGTCATTGCCAGTCGCGCCCCCGATGGGTTGGGTTCGTTGCTGGCAGCCGGGATGTCCCTCTGGATTGTGCTGGAAGCTTTCATGAACATGGCTTCTCTGTTGGGACTGATGCCCTTTGCCGGAAACACCTTGCCGTTTTTTAGCGTAGGCGGCTCGAACCTGGTCACTACCCTGACGGCGATTGGGATTGTGCTTAATGTCTCCCGACAATCGGAGCGCAAGCAGGTGGAAGAATCACGGAGGATGTTAGATGCGATTGTTAGTTTGCGCCGGCGGGACCGGTGGCGGGGTGTATCCCGCGCTCGCCGTGATCGAGCAGCTCAGCGCAAAGAGGCCTGATGTGGACGTCCTGTGGGTTGGTGGAGAAGGTGGCATGGAAGCCGAACTGGTAGCCAAGGCCGGCCTCCCTTACCGCAGCATCCCCGCTGCGGGCGTACATGGCGTTGGCCTGCGCGCCTTGCCGGGCAACGTTGGCCGACTGGGGCGCGGTTTTCTGGCGGCGCGGCGCATTTTGTGTCAGTTTCGCCCGCAGGCGCTCTTTTTCACCGGCGGTTACGTCGCTGTGCCGATGGCGCTGGCTGGCTGGCGCGTTCCTTCGGCTCTGTATGTGCCGGATATTGAACCGGGATTGGCCCTCAAGGTGCTCTCCCGCTTTGCGGATCGCATTGCCCTTACGGCGTCGGAGTCGCGGGCGTTCTTCTCCGCGCTCACGCGTGTGCGGGTGACGGGGTATCCTGTGCGCGACGAGGTGCTCGCCTGGGAGCGTCCGGCAGCGCGCCAGGCCCTTGGCCTGCAAGATGATTTGCCCACGCTGCTGGTCTTTGGCGGTAGCAAGGGCGCGCGTTCGATTAACCGGGCGCTGTTCCCCGCCCTGGAGACGCTGCTCCCGAGCATGCAGATTGTGCACATCAGTGGTCGCGCCAACTGGGAGGAAGCGCGACAAAAGAGCGCCACCCTCCCCGCAGACCTGGCTGATCGTTACCACGCTTACCCTTATTTGCACGCTGAGATGGGCGCGGCGTTGCGGGTTGCGGATTTGGTGCTATCTCGCGCCGGGGCCTCAACGCTGGGCGAGTTCCCTGTATTAGGGCTGCCCGCAGTGCTGGTTCCCTACCCGCATGCCTGGCGTTACCAGAAAGTCAACGCCGATTACCTGGCGCAGCGTGGCGCCGCGGTGATTCTTCCTGATGCGGAGTTGCCGGAACGCCTGGCTCCTGTGGTGCGTTCGCTGATGGCTGACGAGGCGCGTCGCGGCCGCATGAGCGCAGCCATGCGCCAACTGGCGCGACCGCGCGCGGCAGCCGAAATCGCGGAGATGCTGGTGAGCCTCGCCGCCGACACTGTGGAGAGGAATGAGCCATGATTAGCCTGCTTGTCGTTTTCTACCTGTTTCTGTTCTTCTTCTCGGTGGTTGGCGGCTTGCGCGGCTGGGCCAAAGAGCTGTTGGTGACGTTCAGCGTGATCCTCACGCTGTTTATGATCTGGCTGTTTGAAATCTACCTGGGCTCGATCGTCACGCCGTTTATTGAGCTGGATCAGCAATTGCAATATGTGCCCGCGGAGGTGCTGCAGTCTGAAGCCGATGTCTACGTCATCCCCGCGGATGAGATGGTTCCCTTCTCGGCTTTGCCAGAGGCGATGCAAAGTCGCTATCGCAGTCAGTTTTGGCTGCGGGCCACCATTCTTGGCATTGTGGTCTTTTTTGGTTATCAAACCCCGGCCGTGCTGGGAAAGTTCCAGAGCGCGGTCAAGCGCGAAAAATTGCAGGATTTCCTCCTCGGCCTGGTGATTGGCGCGTTGAATGGCTATCTAATTATCGGCACGCTGTGGGCGTATATGCATCAGGCGCACTATCCCTTTGAGCCGTATATCGTCGCGCCTAACGCGGCAGACCCTTTGCTGGAAACGGCCAAAGGGGTGATCAGCTTTTTGGCGCCGTTCTGGTTGAGCACAACGCCGACGATTTTCATCGCCGTCACGCTTTCGTTTTTGTTCGTATTGGTGGTGTTTTTGTGAGCGAACACGTGCATCTTATCGGCATTGGTGGAACCGGCCTTTCAGCAATCGCCCGAGTGCTGCTGGAGAGCGGCTACACGGTGAGCGGTTCTGATCGTCAGCGCTCTCCACTGGCGCAGGCGGTGGAAGCCGCTGGTGCGCGGGTGTTCATTGGTCACGCTGCCGAAAACGTGCGCGGCGCGCAGCTGGTGATTCGCTCTTCCGCTATCCCGGATGATAACCCTGAGGTGCAGGCGGCGCGGCGGGCGGGCATCCCGGTGCTCAAACGGGTAGATTTCCTCGGTCGCCTGCTGGAAGATCGCCTGGGCATTGCCATCGCCGGTTCGCATGGCAAGACCACCACCACGGCGATGATCGCCTGGGTGCTGACCGCCCTGGGCCAGCAGCCGGGGTTCATCGTCGGCGGCGTGGTGGAGAACCTGGGCGTCAATGCCCGCGCCGGAGAGGGAAAGCCGTTTGTGATTGAGGCGGATGAGTATGATTATATGTTCCTCGGCCTTCGACCGCAGATTGCCGTGGTGACCAACGTGGAACACGATCACCCCGATTTGTTCCCTACGCCGGAGGTCTTTTACGACGCCTTCCTGCAGTTTATGCGTCGTCTGCCTCCCGAGGGAGTGCTCATCTATTGTGCGGACGACCCTGGAGCCGAGGCCCTGGGACGGCAGGCTGTTGCGGAGAGCAGGACTTCCCTGGCTTACAGCCTCGAGAAGAGTGGGGTTGACTATGCCGCGGCGGATCTGCGCATCAACGCGCGCGGCGCGTATGATTTTGCTGTCTTGCGTCGCGGCGTATTGGCGACGGACGTCCATCTGGGTGTGCCGGGACGGCACAATGTCGCCAACGCGCTGGCCGTGCTGGCGGTTTGCGATCAGCTCGAACTGCCGCTGGATGCCGCCGCCGAGGCGCTGGCCGAGTTTCGTGGATCAGGGCGGCGCTTTCAGGTGCGCGGTGAAGCCGGCGGCGTGGTTGTTGTGGATGATTATGCCCATCACCCCACCGAGATCCGCGCCACGTTGCAGGCGGCGCGAGCGCGCTATCCGGAACGGCGCATCTGGGCTGTGTGGCAGCCGCACACGTACACGCGCACCAAAACGCTGTTCGCCGACTTTGCCGCCGCTTTTGATGAGGCGGATGGCGTGCTGGTCACCGAGGTGTATCGCGCCCGCGAGCCGGTGGACGAAAATTTCTCCGCCGCGCAGGTTGTCGCTGCCATGCACCATCCCGACGCTCACTTCACACCCGCTTTGGAAGACGCCGCGGATTATTTGTTGACTCACCTGCGCTCTGGCGACGTGGTGCTGGTGCTCTCAGCGGGCGATGCTCCTGAAATCAGCGAACGGGTGCTGGCTGGCCTGGCGGTTGAGATGGAGGAATCATGACGATAGATGAAACGCACACACGGATGGTGGAGGAGCTTCGCGGGGAAGACCCGCATCATCTGACGGTGGTGGAGCCTGTCGCCGGGGATTCCCCTGCCGTGACGCTGAAAGGCGAGGTGGAAACGATTGCCCCGCCGCCGACGTTGATCCTGGACTTGATTGAACGGATTCGGAATCTGTGATGATGGAACCCGTTACTACTCGCTTTCCGGTTGAGCGCCTGCGCGCTGTGCTGGGTGAGCGCCTGCAGACCGACGTCCCGCTGGCGCGCTTCACCGCGGCGCGGGTCGGCGGCCCGGCGGACGGGCTGGTGGTGGCGGAGACGGTGGAGGAGCTGGCACAGGCGGTGCTGGCGCTGTGGGATGTCAAAGCGCCTTTTCTCCTCCTGGGCGGCGGTTCGAATGTGTTGGTCAGCGATGCGGGGTATCGCGGGGTGGTGCTGCTCAACCGGGCGCGCGCCATC
>WFTY01000185.1 GCA_015485245.1 Anaerolineales bacterium
GTGCGGGGACCAAGTTCTGCTTTGTCCTACACGTTGTCAGGACAATCTTGGTTCCAGCAGAAGGAACCGAGCGAAACCAAGCGTGTGTGTTCCATGAGTCCCTTCCAATCGTCTTGATGCGGTAGATGATACATCAACACGATTGAGGGGGACTATCACATCCTTCAATCTGGTCTATATGCTCCAACATGTGATCGGTCAGCATCCTGACCATCTCGCGGACGCTCATCTCCCGGACGACCTCGCCCTCGGCGTTGGCCAGGCGCACCGAACGATCCCAGGCGTCGGAGAAGTGCTCCAACAGTTGGGCGAGATAGCGACGGTGCGCACTGATCAGATCCAATGCAGGCCCTACCTCACGCCTGTTGAAGTCCAGTGCGTCCGCCCAGGCTTCATTGCCGGGGAATCCCTCGAAGCGGACCAGGGCGCTAGGCGTTGCAAGAGCTTTTTTTATGCACATGGACCATACATCGCCATCATCTGCCACGTGGTGAACGATCTGACGGATGCTCCAGCCGTCGGCTTCGCCGCGCAAATCCAGATCCGCTGTGGGCAGGTTTTCTACCAGTGTCCGTAGCTTTTCCGCTCCCAGAAGAAAGCGGGACACAATCTCTTCGTCAAGTAGCTTTTGCTCCGTCATGGGCTTCTCTTTCCAATCTCCTTTCCCGAACAAGTAGCCGAACGTAGGAACTCCTCGAGTACCTTGTTGAAAGCCGCCGGCTGCTCCAGGTTGGCAAAGTGCCCGGCATGGGGCAGGTCAACGACCCCCGAGCCCGGCCTCCCGCGCATCGCATCCAGCGTCAAGGCCAGACGGGCATTGATCTCCCGGTCCAGCCCACCCCGAATCAGCAGCATGGGCAACTGACTCCGCCGAATGGTAGCGGTGTAGTTGTAATCGGCGATGTTGCGGGTGATGTTCATCAGAGCGTCCCTGGAGGCCATCCGAAGCATCCGGCCCACCTGCGCAGCGACGGCCTTGTCCCGTGAGGCGGTTCGGCTCACCAGCCAGGCCATCCCGCGCGGGCCAAGCAGACGGATCAGGGTTAACTGAGTCCACAGCAGGGGGCGCGGGGCGTGAAGTTCGGCGGTGGTGCCAAAGGTGGTCAGCGAGGTCAGGCGTTCAGGGGCAAGTTCCAGCATTTCGTAGCCGACCAGGCCGCCCAGGGAGTTGCCGACCAGGTGCACGCTCTCGATCCGCAGGTACGACAGGAGCGCCACCAGGTCACGGGCCAGCCTCCTGACGGTGTACGCTTCCGGGCTTGGCCGAGCAGGGGCCGACGAGCCGCCGTGACCGCGCAGGGAAACGAGCAACACCTGGAATTGGCGGGTGAAGAACCCCTGTTGCGGCTCGAACTGACGCAGGTTGGCCCCCAGGCCGTGGACGAAGAGCAGGGTCTCACCTCCCTGCGGGCCTGAGAGTGCGTATTCGAGTCGCACGCCGTGGGGGAGTGCAGCCTGGAGAACGTTCATCGTCTTGTTATCCTTTCCCATCCGTTAACTTGCCGAACAATTTGCCAATCGCCTCCGGGAAGCGGCGGGCGAAGAACAGGTACGCCGCCGTCTTGAAGTCTGGGGTGATGACCGGTTTGGTGGAGAGGATCTTTTTCGCCAGTTGGCGTCCCACATCAGCCGGATCGGCCATGGCCTGGGGCGGCACGCCGAGCGGCGCGGCCGACTTCGTGTTCGTCAGCGGCGGGTGCATCAGGTTGACGCAGATGCCGTAGGGGGCCAGTTCCAGCGCCAGCGTGCGGGTCAGGGTTTCGATGGCGCCTTTGGTGGAGGCGTAGCCGGAGAGGCCGGGGAAGCCGGTGATCCCCACGCCGGAACTCACGTTGTGGATGATCCCCCCGCCCTGGGCCTTCAGGTACGGCAGGACGGCGGCGATAGTGCGCACGTAGCCGAAGTAATTGACCTCGAACTCGCGCCGGGTCTCTTCGAGCGATTTCTCCGTGAAAGGCTTGAAGATGGCCAGGCAGGCGTTGTTGACCAGCACGTCAACCCGGCCCCAGCGCGCCACGACGGCCTCCACCGCGGCGTTGACCTGGGCGTCCGCGGTTACGTCGCAGCGGAGGGGCAGGAAGCAGTCGGGGTGGGCTTCCTGCAGGGCGGCCAGGCTCTCCCCGGAGATGTCCAGCCCGGCCACGCGACGCCCCGCCTCCAGCAGCGAGGCAGCCAGATGGAAGCCGATGCCGTTGTCCGCGCCGGTGACGAGGATCACAGATGCAGTCATCCGTCAACCTCCTTTGCAGTTCTTGCGGCTCACAATCGCGTATAGACGATGTAGGCGTGCATCGTATGGGCCGCGACGAAGGCCGTTGACATAACGTGGTACACGAGCGGGTGATAGGGTATCGGAACGAACAGTTTGCTCCCGATCAGGCCTATACCGGTAAGCCAGATCATCGTCGTGTAGGCCGGGGCGAGGAAACCGAACACACTCCTGCTCCAGGCGCTCTCCGGGTGATGGATTTGCACCACCCAGGCCAGGAAGTAGACCGCCAGCCCCGCGAGATAAAGCCCCAAACCGACCTTCTGGCGAGGGACCTCCACCGTCAGCGGCATGAGCAGGGGCAGGAAAAAGACCGCCAGCCGCAGCGCGTTCTCGGTAACGCCGATGACGGGCGGGA
>WFTY01000186.1 GCA_015485245.1 Anaerolineales bacterium
ATGGGAAAGAAGGCGCCCAGCGGCGAGGCCAGGCCGTGCACCGAACCCAGGCCCGCCTGCGCCAGGGTGATCCCCGAGGCGAGCGAGGCCCAGGCCAGCCGCGCCCGCCCCTCGGCCGCCTCCGCGCCGCCCTCCCAGGCGGCCCAGAAGCCGTCGCGGAAGGCCTGCAGCCCGGCGCTGGCCAGGGCGTCGGTGAAGGGGCTGGCGCGCCGCGAAACCCAGGACTCCAGGAGCTGGGTGAAGGCATCCATGCCGTTGGCCGCCATCAGCTCCGGCGGACAGGAGGCGAGCAGCTCCGGATCCACCAGCGCCACCTGCGCCACCAGTCGCTCGTCGCGGAAGGATTTCTTGAAACCGTCCGGCCCGCGCCGCGACAGCACCGCGTTCTTGGTCGCCTCGGAACCGGTGCCCGCGGTGGTGGGCACCGCCACGAAGGGCACCGCAGGGCCGGGATAGGGCAGGCCGCGCCCCACCCCTTCGAGATGATCCATCACCGAGGTCCCGGTGCGCAGCAGGCCGGCCACCGCCTTGGCCGCGTCCAGCACGCTGCCGCCGCCGATGCCCACCACCACCTCGACGTCGTGGGCGCGGTGCTCCGCCACTGCCGCATCCACCAGCTCGGGCGAGGGTTCGTCCTCCACCACCAGATGCCACCAGCGCACCCCTTCCCGGTGCAGCGCCTTGCCCAGCGCCAGCCAAGCGGGCGTGGACTGAAAGGAATGGCGCCCGGTCACCAGGAGCGCACGGCGGCCGAAGCGGGTGATCGCCTGCGGCAGACGCTCGATGGCGCCGGGGCCGAAATCGATGGCCGGCAAACGGGCGACCTGGAAACTGGGGTCGAACTGCAGCATGGCGTTCTCGCAACTGGAATGAGGGTGGAGCGGGTGCGTAATCAGGACAGGTCAGAAAAATCAGGAACTGTAATACGGTACAGGCAAGGCTCCAAGAAATCGATTGCGAGAAGGAAGGGCCCCACTTTTGAACTCGTGCGCCACGTACGACAGTAAGGGCCCGGGGAGTTCCTACGCCAGCTTGGCGAGAAGGGATGTCTCGGGCTCCGGTGTTTTGCAATTGTTCGGGGAATGAAATAAAAGGCCTGGGTACGGGGCGTCAAGCACAGCATGGTCGATCTGGCCTGGATGTCGAAGCGATGCCGGAAGCGGGGAAAGAATTGCGTGTAGGGAGTCGGAGTACAGTGAAGTATCGGCCTGAGATCGATGGTCTGAGAGCGGTGGCGGTCGTTCCCGTGATTCTTTTTCATGCAGGCGTAGCGGCATTCAGTGGCGGCTTCGTCGGGGTGGATATCTTCTTCGTCATCAGTGGCTATCTGATAACCGGTATCATCCTGCGGGAGCTGGAGAAGGGCAGGTTCTCTGTCGTGAGCTTTTACGAACGGAGGGCCAGGCGGATCCTGCCTGCACTTTTCCTGGTGATGGGCGTTACCGTCGTTGGTGCCTGGATCTGGCTTTTTCCTTCGGACCGGAAGGATTTTGCCCAGAGCCTGATGGCGGTTTCGGCATTTTCATCCAACATTCTGTTTTGGATGGAAAGCGGGTACTGGGGAGTCGACAATCAGCTGAAGCCGTTGCTCCATACATGGAGTCTTGCTGTCGAAGAACAGTACTACGTGATATTTCCCCTGCTGCTGATGCTTCTGTGGCGAGGCAAGCGGCATATGGTCGTCATTTTTTCAGTGCTTGCGGTGGCCAGTCTGCTGGCCGCCCAATGGGCTTCTCGGGAAGCGCCGGTTGCCAATTTCTTTCTGCTGCCGACCCGGGCTTGGGAGCTGCTCATCGGCGCACTGGTGGCTGTATATCTGAAAGCTAAAGAGCCGGGTCGACCCCTGTTCGCCTCGGTTATTCCTAGAGAATTGCCCGGGCTGATTGGTCTCGGGTTGATTGTGTGGTCCATCTGGGCGTATGACGAAACGACGCCTTTCCCCGGAGCGTACGCCGTGGTGCCCACCCTCGGTGCAGCACTGGTGATTCTTTTTGCTTCCCCGGAAACATTGACAGGGAAACTGCTGAGTTCCAAGGTGCCGGTGGCCATTGGATTGATAAGTTATAGCGCGTATCTGTGGCACCAGCCGTTGATGGCCTTCGCCCGGCACCGGAGCCTGTTCGAGCCATCGCAGGAACTGCTTCTGCTGCTTGCGCTGATAACCTTTCCGCTGGCCTATCTGAGCTGGCGCTTCGTCGAGGCTCCTTTCCGAGATCGGGAAAGGATCGGAAGGCGAGCGATTTTCACGACAAGCATCCTCGGTTCCTTTTTCTTCATGGTGTTGGGTGTCGTTGGGCATATGACCAACGGATATAGGGGGCTTGCGCCGGAAGGCGTGTCGTTGGATCGCCTGGAAAAGCGGCTGGCGGTGAACCATGGATTGTCGGAAGGATGTGACGATGTTGCGGATCGTAATGGTGAGTGCTCCACCGCGGAAGATCCCGAGCTGCTGGTGTGGGGAGATTCGTTTGCAATGCATTTGGTGGACGGGGTGATTGCATCCAACCCCGCTGTGAAGTTGGCTCAGCGAACCAAGGGGCTTTGTGGTCCTTTTCTCGACGTCGCACCGATTTCACCGCGGCATTCTGAAGGATGGGCCAGAG
This sequence comes from Anaerolineales bacterium, assembly GCA_015485245.1. Classification (GTDB taxonomy): domain Bacteria; phylum Chloroflexota; class Anaerolineae; order Anaerolineales; family UBA11858; genus J130. The sequence goes on from WFTY01000186.1 coordinate 2,604, forward strand.
ACTGTCTGAAATTCAACGCAGAGGTATTGAAGTGGCTGCAGACGCATCCTTCGGTGAAATATGTGGTTCTTTCTTCCATATTTGGCCAGTATTTCTCTAAAGGATATCGCCTGATGTACCGTGACGGACGTATCGAGGAAGCCAATATGGAGTCGGCTCTCCGGGAATTGCGGGCCACGTTGAAAAGGCTGTCTGGTCTTGGGGTCACACCTGTCCTCTTTTCCCCGCCTCCTGCGAATGGCGGTGATCTGGGACGTTGCTTGGTCAAGGCGGAATGGTTCGGAGTACCCCGCGACAACTGTAATTTCAGTAGGGCGGAGTGGTCGAAAGTTCGGCAGGATGCCTATCGCCTACTGAAGCGGGTCTCGCGAGATTACCGGGTCGTCTGGCTGGACGACTATATCTGCGACGGTGATCTGTGCCGGGCTCACATCGATGGAAAATGGATCTTCAGAGACAATGGCCACTTGTCTCACGAAGGGTCGGTATTGCTCGGGACGACGCACGATTTCTATGAGGCTATCGTGTCAGGCTCGGTGGCCAGCATGTCTCTTCGTCAATCTCGCTCCGTAGGAGTAGGTGCTGGCGTAAGCGCCCTTGCCGAGGGGGCAGCTACGGGGAAGGGGTGAACCGATAGCCCCCTCGGTTGCGATGATCTCGCTGCCAGCAGGAAGGCAGCGGTATGATGGGAGCCTGTCGTACCCGCCGGGAGATGCCGATGTCCGAACCCCTCGTCCTGAGCGCCCTCTACCGCTATCCGGTGAAGTCCCTGCGTGGCCAGTCCTGCGAGCGGCTGGCGCTGGGCCCGCGCGGCCCCCTGCACGATCGCGAGTGGATGCTGGTGGATGCCGAGGGGCGCTTTCTCACCCAGCGTCAGATGCCGCGCATGGCGCTGGTGGACACCGAACTGACCGACGACGCCCTGGTATTGCGCGCCCCCGGCATGCCGGAGCTGCGTGTGCGGCGCGAGGCGGGCGGCGAGCGCCTGCCGGTGCAGATCTGGAACGACCGCTGCGAGGCGGAGGCGGTGGGGCCGGAGGCGGATACCTGGCTGGGCGAATTCCTCGAAACCGAATGCCGTCTGGTGCATTTTCCG
>WFTY01000187.1 GCA_015485245.1 Anaerolineales bacterium
AGCACAACTGCGGCCAAACCGCGTTATTGTTTCAACCGCGGATCAAAGGCATCCCGCAAACCATCGCCAAGGAAGTTGAAGGCCAGCGTGGTCAACGAAAGGGCAACCGCCGGAACAAGCGTTTGAATCGGATAAGTACGCAGGCCTTGAACGGCCTCGGAGATCATAATGCCCCAGCTGGGTGTGGGCGGATCAACGCCGAGACCAATAAAGCTGAGGAAAGCCTCGGTGAAGATATACCCCGGGATGGCCATCGTCTCCGCGACAATCAACGGCCCCAGAACGGAGGGCAACAAATGGCGGAAGATGATGCGCGTATCGCTGGCGCCGATGGCGCGCGCCGCTTCAATAAATTCCTTCTGCTTATAGGAAAGCACCTGTCCGCGGGCAATGCGGGCCATACCAATCCAGTTGATGAGCCCAATGGCGATGAAGAGGAACAGCAAACCACCCATCTCGTTATTCAAGTTGATGAGAAAACTCCCCAGCCCCTCCTGACCACCGCGACGGGCGAGCGCCTTAAAGTATGTCTGCAACAGAATCACCACCACCAGGAAAGGAAAAGCGTACAGAAAATCAACGATGCGCATCATCACATCGTCAACGCGCCCTCCCACATAGCCAGAGATCATGCCGTAAATTGTGCCCACCAGCAGGCTGACCGAGGCAGCCACAAACGCCACGGCGAGCGAAACGCGCGCCCCATAAATTGTGCGGCTCAACAGATCACGGCCAAGGTGATCGGCCCCCAAAGGAAATTTGTCAGAAAAACGGGCGTAGTTTTCCGCATTCTCGGGCATGAGAAAAAGCATCCATTTGGGAATGGCGTTATTCGCCAACAAATCCTGTTCCGCAAAATCATACGGCGCGACGACATTCGCAAAGACGGCCACCAGCACAAGTACGATCAAAAACGCCCCGCTGACAACGGCCACTTTGTTCCTCAACAAGCGGATCATCGATTCTTCCCACAGGCTGCGCTCCTTGCGCACCAGGGTGCGACCGACAGTTACTTCAGCTTCTGCCATAATGGTAGTGTTCTCCTAATCGTAACGGATTCGCGGGTCCAGCCAGGCATAGGCGATATCCACCAGCAAGTTCGCCGTCACCAGAATCACGCCATACACTAACGTCACGCCGGTGATGATCTGATAATCGCGATTGCCGATGCTTTGGACAAAGTGCTTGCCCATCCCGTTGATTCCAAAAATTTGTTCAACGATAAAGGTGCCGGTCACCACCGCTGCAAAGAGGGGGCCGATCACAGTCACCACAGGGATGAGGCTGTTCTTCAACGCATGCACCACAATCACAGAGCGCTCGCGCAACCCCTTGGCGCGCGCGGTGCGGATGTAATCTTCGCGAATGACCTGCAGCAGGCTGGCGCGGGTCAGGCGGGCGATCGAAGCCGAGAAAGACGTCCCCAGCGCGAAAACTGGCAAAGCAGCGTGCTTAAAATAGTTCAGGTTGAGCTGATCCAACTGCGGCAAAAAGCCCAGCAAATACGGGGGTTTGGCCGCCCAGGTAGCCACCGGGAACCAGCCCAGTTTGAGCGCAAAGACCCAGATTAGAATTGGCGCCAGCACCAGATTGGGGACAGAAAGGAAAACAATAGCAATGAATGTGCTGGTGTAGTCCAACCAGGAGTTCTGGTTGAGAGCCGCCACGATACCCGCGGGGATACCAATCAACAAGGCCAGGGTAAGCGACATGATCCCCAATTGGGCCGATATCGGCAGGGTGGTCTTGATAATGTCGTTAACCGTCTGGGAACGATAGCGCAACGAAATCCCCAGATCGCCACGGATAATGCCTCGTGAAGTGCCTTCTTCCCCCAGCAAATCATCGCCGATCAAATAAGAAAGAAATTGCTTCCACATCGGCCAATCGAGATGATACTTGGCTTCCAGATTGGCGACGACCTGAGGCGGCAGGCTTTTATCCCCAGCAAAGTCAAAAGGCCCTCCAGGAATAGAGCGCATCAAGACGAAGGTAAAGAGCACAATGACAAAAAGAACCGGGATAAATCCTAAGATTCTGCGGATAATGTACTTGGTCATGAAACGGTACCTGACTTTCTATGCCAGCGCAGGAGGAGAGGCTGGGGGCAAGCCCCCAGCCTCTTTCAGACCAACGGGATTATTGACCCTGGGCTGCCAGTTTGGCATCCATGTCAATCGTCCAGTTGAAGAAGTCGTTACCACCGAGCGGCGGGAAGTTGCGGGTCAGCCACGGTTTGGTGACGTTCACCGCAGTGTAATGATAGATCGGCGCGTAAGCCGTCTCTTCCTCGGCGAGGATACGCTCGGCCTCCCTGTAGAGTTCAGCACGCTTGGCAGGGTCTTGCTCCTGCTGCGCCTGGAAGGTCAGCTCGTCGAACTTGCTGGGCACAACCTCTTCGCAATTGGGATCAACACAACCACGGCGCAAGCGGTTGGCACCGGCTTCGACGTTGAAGACCTCGTGCACCCAGTTGTTCTCGTCCGGGTAGTCAGCGCACCAGCCGAGCCGCCAGATGTGGGGCATTTCCTCAACCGGCGTGGAGTTCTTGATCGTGTTGAGGTAAACCTTCCACTCCTGGTTCTCCACGCGCACGTCCACACCCAGCACGTCCTTCCACATCTGCTGGATGGCAGCAGCGATCAGAGCGTGACCTTCGCTGGTGTTGTGCATCAGGGTGATGTCCATAGCATTGAAGTCATCCAGGGTCATGCCCTTCTCATCCAGGTACTCCTGCAGGTAAGCCTTGGCGGCTTCAGGATCGTAGCCCAGACCAACCGTGCCCGGTTCGGGGGCGCCGAAGATGCCCGGAGGAGCAAAGGATGTCGCCGGGATCTGCCCACCCTTGGTCACGTTGTCTACCAGGCTCTGGCGATCAATCGCCATAGAGAAGGCCTTGCGCACGCGCGGATCATCGAACGGCGGCTTGGTGTTGGTGAAGCCGTAGTAGTAAGTGCAGGGCACCGGAGCGTTGTAGAGCTGGGCGCTCAGTTCAGGATCGGCTTTCACGCGATCGATTTCGGGCAGCGGCACGCCAGTAGTGTCCAGATCGTTATTCTCGTAAAGAGCGAAAGCGGTGGAGGCTTCGGTGATCATCACGCCCTCAACGCGCTCGATCTGCACGTTGTCAGCGTCAATCCACAAGGGGTTCTTGACCAGATTCAGCTCACTGCCGTGGATCCAGCTTTCCATCACGTAGGGGCCGTTGGTGACGATCAGACCGGCCTCGGTCCACTTGTCACCCCACTCATCGATAGCCCACTGCGGCATCGGGCTGGCCACCCACATACCTGCAATGGAGGGGAAGAAGCCCGCGGGATTCTCCAGCGTAAAGCGGACGGTCCAGTCATCCAGGGCCTCCACACCGATGTCATCAAGGGTAAAGCCCTCTTCGCCGCCATTAACCGCCGCAGCGTTCTTGATGATGTACAGCACGTAAGCGTAATCGGAGCCGGTGGCCGGATCCAGAGTGCGCTTCACGCCGTAGACCACATCGTGGGCGTTCACAAAGCGGGGATTGCCATCCGCGTCGGTCACCTGCACGGTCTCGCCCGTGGTGGGGTCGTAATTCACCCAGGCGATGTCGTCGCGCAGAGTGAAGGTCCAGGTCTGGTTTCCTTCTTCATCCTCACCCTGCTCCCAAGAGGTCGCCAGGTAAGGAATCACCTCCGCGGTCACCGGATCAAACTGGGTCAGGCCGACGAAGAGGTTGCGGATCAGGTCCACCGAGGTGGTATCCGTCGCCAGAGCAGGATCAGCGGTAGGGGGTTCGGTGCCCCAATTCCAGTTGAGAGTCACCGGCACGGGAGCGGCTTCAGGCTCTACAACTTCTGGAGTCACCTCAACGATCACGGTCTCAACAACCGTTTTGCCCTCTTTCTCAACCACCACTGTCTTGACGACCTCGATCGTCTCCGGCTCAGCCGGTTGACAGGCCGCCAACAAAGCGCTGACGATTACCAACAAGGCAACCAGAACAAACAGCTTTTTCGACATGTTTCTTCTCCTTCTACAAGTTTTGAGAATATGTGAACAGGGTTAACACCGTTTTTGCTATTACAACCTCCGGCATCACCTCCTTTCACCTCAAAATGTCGTCAAAGCGATCGACGCCGGCAAACCCGGTAACCGTTTACTTTCAAACCAGGTGACAGGCCACCCAATGATCGGGAGAGACCTCCCGCCATTCCGGTTCGTCTTGCGAGCAGATTTTCTCAGCGATTGGGCAGCGCGGATGGAAACGGCATCCTCGCGGCGGATTCGCCGGGCTGGGCACATCTCCTTGCAGAATAATGCGCTTGCGTTTCCGCTCTTTGACCGGATCAGGAATGGGGACAGCCGAAAGAAGCGCCTGTGTGTAGGGATGCAACGGGTGATTGTACAATTCATCGCGATCAGCCAGCTCCACGAGCTTCCCCAAATACATCACTGCCGTGCGGTCAGAGATGTGCCGCACCATGCTCAGGTCGTGGGCGATAAACAGGTAAGTGAGTTTGAAGCGATCCTGCAAATCCTCCAGCAGGTTGACCACCTGCGCCTGAATGGAAACGTCCAACGCCGAAATCGGTTCATCACACACGATGAACTCCGGCTGCAACGCCAGCGCGCGGGCGATGCCAATACGTTGCCGCTGACCACCGGAGAATTCATGCGGATAGCGGTTGATGAAGTAGGGATTCAATCCCACCAGCTTCAGCAAATCCTGAACGCGCTCTTTGCGTTCCACCTTGTTGCCAATCTGATGCACTTCCAGCGGCTCGCTGACAATGCTCCCCACGGTCATGCGCGGGTTGAGCGAGGCGTAAGGGTCCTGAAAAATAATCTGAATATGCCGGCGATAACGGCGGAGCTCCTCCCCCTTCAGCGAAGCCAGATCGACATCGCGATACCATACCTTCCCCGCGGTGGGGCGATGAAGCTGCAAAATCGTACGTCCGGTGGTGGATTTTCCACAACCACTCTCGCCAACCAGCCCCAGCGTTTCACCCTCGCGAATAAAAAACGAGACCTTATCTACCGCCTGAACAGCCCCCACCTGCCGCTGGAACACGATCCCCTCCGTGATAGGGAAATGTTTTGTCAGATTCTCGACGTTAAGGAGGATTTTCTCTTGACTCATCGCAATTCACCTGTATCCACATTGACCCAGCAAGCCACGCGGTGATCCGCGCCAACTTCTTCCAGCACAGGATTTTGCTGCCAGCAGATCTCTTTCGCAAAGGCGCACCGATCGGCGAACGGGCACCCCTGAGGGAGCTGGATCAAATCGGGGGGCAGGCCGTCGATGGTCTCCAGTTTTTCGCCGGGGCTGCCATCCATGCGCGGCAGAGAGCGCAGCAAGGCGGCAGTATAGGGATGACGTGGGTTGGCATACAAATCGTCAATCTGTGCGTCTTCCACAATGAAGCCCGCGTACATCACAATCACGCGTTCGGCCAGGCCAGCGACCACGCCCAGGTCATGCGTAATCCAGATCAAAGCCATGCCAAACTGCTCTTGCAGACGTTTGACCAGGTCGACGATCTGTGCCTGGATGGTGACGTCCAGGGCAGTGGTTGGCTCATCAGCGATCAATAAAGCCGGGTTGCAAGCCAGCGCCATGGCGATCATGGCGCGCTGACGCATTCCACCAGAAAATTGATGCGGGTAATCGTTCAAGCGCGCAGCTGCATCCGGGATTCCCACAAGGCCCAGCAATTCAGCCGCTCGCTCCGTGGCCTCTTTATCGCTCAACCCCAGGTGCAGGCGCATCGGCTCCTTCAACTGAAAACCTATGCTCCACACGGGATTAAGCGATGTCATCGGATCCTGAAACACCATGGCGATCTGGCTACCGCGAATGCTGTGCATTTCCCTTTCCGACAAATCAAGGATGTTTTTTCCGTAGAAATACACGCCATCCGCCTCAATATGTGCCGGCGGCTGGGGCAGCAGACGCATCACCGAAAGCACGGAAACGCTCTTCCCGCATCCGCTTTCGCCAACAATGCCCAAGGTCTCACCCTCACGTAAGGTATAAGAAATCCCATTAACGGCACGCACAACGCCATCTTGCGTATCAAAGCTCGTACGCAGATTACGCACCTCTAAAATATTATTTCTTTCTGTCAAGATGATACCTCCTCAAACCCCCTGGGAAAAGTGAGAAAAGCCGCCATTACCCATTCCATAGACAATGCAAACTCCTCAATTTGGTAAGCTACAAAGTATTCAATTGCAAATTACGAGTGAGTGCCGCTTGTCCCAAAAGCACCTAAAGATCGGGGCAAAGCCGTCTGAATTATGCTACAGTCCGCAATTTCTGTCAAACGACATCTTCCTCCTCGCCATAGCGCAGACGAATGTAGGATTCATAGCGTTCCGGGCGCACACGCCCTTCTTCCACAGCAGCTTTGACGGCGCAATCTGGCTCGTGCAGGTGCATGCAATTGCTAAACCTGCACCCCGCCACCAGCTCACGAATTTCAGGGAAATATCCATCGACTTCTTCAGGCTCGATATCCCACAAGGCCAACGCTTTCAACCCCGGCGTGTCGGCCACGTAACCGCCGCCCTCCAACGGGAACATCTCGCGCACCACGGTGGTATGCCGTCCTTTGCGCGTCGCTCGACTGACCTCGCGCACCGCCAGGCCAAGAGCCGGTTGCACCGCGTTGAGCAGGCTGGATTTACCCACACCTGACGGCCCGGCCAACACGCTGATCTTGCCAACAAGCCTTTTGCGCAGAGGTTTCACTCCACGTCCCGTCACAGCCGAGGTAAACAGCACAGGGTAGCCGATATCTTCATAGAACCCAAAGCGCTGACGGGCGGCGCGCACCCCCATCAAATCCACCTTGTTGAAAACAATCAAGGGGGGGATTTCTGCCTTTTCTGCCACAATGAGGAAGCGGTCAAGCATCCGCAGACGCGGCTCGGGTTCAGCACAGGCGAACACCATCACGGCCTGATCGGGATTGGCGATAAGGATTTGCTGATACTCGCCGCGCGGGGTGGGCGCCAGCCGCGAAAACATGGTACGGCGTTCCTCCACGGCTTCAATCATGCCGCTGCCATCTTCCAGCAGCGAGTACTGCACCCAATCTCCTACAGCGACGATATCGCCGCGGCGACGGCCGCGCTTCAAACGCCCGCGCAACCGACAGACAACCGTGTCGCCTTCCCCTTGCACGGTATAGTAACCCGATTGGGCGCGGATTACCAAACCACGGCGTGTTTTTGTATTCAATCAGACACCTTTACGCCTTCTAAGTTACGTCCATCAGGGAGCCGGGGTGGGCGTCTCCTCCGGTTCTGGTGTGGCTAAAACGCCAACCGAGGATTCCCAGGGCAAGAGATAGCTACGCCGCCCTTCAAAATATTGCTGTACGATCGCGCGGAAAATCGGCGCGGCTACTTCGGAGCCTTCGCCCGCATATTCCGCTACAACCACGATGGCGATATCCGGTTTATCGGCGCGATTACGCCGTGTGTACCCGGCAAACCAGGCGTGCGAAGTCTCTCCGCCGGATTCGGCTGTGCCGGTCTTCCCCGCCAGGGGGATAACGTTGCGGCTGAACGCCCCAAGTTTGGAATACGCCGTACCACGACGATTTTCAACCACACTAATCATCGCCCGCTGAATAGTGGTTAAGGATTCTTCACTCAGCGGCAACGTCCCTTTGATGATGGGCTCAAAGGCATATAATGGTTCTTCTGCATCAATACCGATGCGCTCGATAATCTGCGGTTGATAAATCGTCCCTCCGTTGGCAATGGCAGCGATGAACTGCGCCACCTGCAGCGGCGTGACCAGAGTCTCCCCCTGACCAATCGCGTAATTGATGGCGTCCACTTCTTCATCGGGAACAGGAATATTTCCGGCCTCTTCCTCCACGCCCTGAATGCCAGTGGGGCTTCCCAACCCAAAGGCACGCGCCATCCCAGAGATGGCATCCGTCAACCCCTGGCGATACAAGTCCAAACCAATATGCCAGAAGAAGGGGTTGCACGAACGCATCAACCCCTCGGGGAGGGTCAACATCCCGCTGGGTGGGGTTTCCTTATCCTTCTGAAAACGCTCCCAGGTCCAATCGTAGCGCGGCGGGATGCCGGGGATCTCTGTGAAAGCATACTGACAATCGTAGGTGCTTTCCGGGGTGTACAAGCCGCTTTCCAGCGCGGCCGCCATGGTGATGATCTTAAACACCGAGCCGAGGGGATATTGCCCCTGGGTGGCGCGGTTGAGCAACGGCTGCCCGCTATAGGGCGAGTAAATTTCCTCCAACTGGAAACTGTAATTATAATTGGTGGGTTCAAAAGCGTTGGGGTCGAACCACGGCGAAGAAGCCATCGCCAGCACACGCCCGGTGTCGATCTCGATCACCACCACTGCGCCAGCGTATTTCATCAACGTCTCTTGGGCTGCCTGCTGTAACTCGATATCCAGGGTGGTGTAGATCGGCTGAGAGGGCTGCGCGTCTACAGATGCCAGTTGAGTGACTACCTGGTTATCCGGTCCAAGCACATACAGCGTACCGCCGCGCCCTCCGGCCAGGTAAGGCTCGCCCCACTTCTCAATGCCCTGCCGCCCAACTTTCTCATCCCGGCGAAAGCCCTTGCGGAGATAGTCCTCGGCTTCATCCGCCTGAATCAAGGAAACATAGCCAATCGCCTGCGGAGCGATGCCATTATCGAAATAGAAGCGCGATTCAAAAGGATACATCTTCAACACGCCATCATCATATCCCTCACCGATGTCGTAATAACGTTCCACGCGCTCGCGCAGCACCTCGCCCAGCGGAAGATACCAGTCAACCCCTGGGGGGAAATCCTGATACATTGCCGCGATGGTATTGGGATGAATTCCGGTGATCCACTGCAAATCTTCCAGAATGGCCGCTTCGCGTTCCGGGTCGATCAACCCCGGCGTAATCCCTACCGAGACGGCCTCGGCGTAAGCGACAATCGGATCGCCATTTCGGTCATAGATATTCGCCCGCGAAGGCACATGCCGATCCATCCACAGGGTGTTCCCTCCGGCCAGTTCAGGCATAATCAACTCGTCCGACCACTGCACCCGCCAGCCGCCTTCTTCCATGCTCAGGTTCATGGTGGTGTCGCGCTGCAAACTGCTCACCAAAGCGCTGTGAAAGATCACCCGATAGCTGGCCTGCGCGCTTTGAGCATTGCGCACCAGCGAAGAGAGGATCTCATAATCCAGGCCGTCCAACGCCATCTCGGCAGCGATCGAGCGGTAACGCTGGGCGAAATCTTCCGCGCTGATCGCATCGCGGCTGACGGAAGTCAGCATGGCGTACATGGCGTCATAGTCGTCCGTTTTCCAGGCATCCAGGTAAGCGCGCACCGCGCTCTCCACATCCGGCACAGGCGTCACCTGTGGGGCCACAGTCGGTAAGGCGCTGGGCTGCGGAGTGACCGCGACGGTCAGCGTCGCATCGTCTGCCGGCCCCGCAGCCGGCGCACAAGCCACCAGCAGCACAACGGCCGTCAGCAGGGGGATAATCCATCGTACAACTCTCATGGTTTGTTCTCTCGTAGAATCTCGTCAAAAACAGGACACATGTAACCCAGCGCCGCCTGACAGGCGGTCGCTACGTCCGTTTTCGGCAAGAGGTCAAATTCAGCCAGCAATCGAGTCACATGGCACAGCGGTAAACCAACCACGTTGGCGTAACACCCCTCCAGTTTCTCTACCGGGTTGAATCCGTTGTGCTGTATCGCATAAGCGCCCGCTTTGTCCAGCGGGTCCCCTGTGGCGATGTAAGCCCGCATCTCAGCATCACTGAAATCCCGCACGGGGACTTCGGTCGCGCCCAACTCCGTTTGCAGGCGCCCGCTGGCGGGGTGATAAACAGCCACGGCGGTATACACCCAATGGACTCGCCCGCGCAACGACCGCAACATGCGCTCCGCCTCCACGGCATTCGCGGGTTTGCCCAGGATATGTTCACCCAGCACCACAGCGGTATCCGCGGCCAGGATCAACCCATTGTACCCCTGTGGGGGCGCCACCGCGCGCGCCTTGCGCTCGGCCAGACGAAGCACGTACGCATCCGGGAGTTCCCCCGGCACCACGCGTTCATCCACATCGGCGGGCTGAACAGTGAAGGTCCACCCCGGCAAAGCCAGGAGCATCCGGCGGCGCGGCGACTTTGAGGCTAAAATCAAATCCATAGGTGCTTTCAATTGCTGCATTCTATCACAACAAGAACCCAAGAAGGCCGGCTTCATCATCAAAGCCGGCCCTCCCATCAACCCAGCCAGGGCTTTTACGCCGCCTGAGCTTCGTTTTGAGCCAGCGTAGCCCTTTCGACATCGCGAGGCTTCAGCCCCAGAGCGACGATCAATAACAGGATGGAAAACGCCGCCAACAGCCGGAAAGCCGCCTGATAGCCGACGACTCCGCCACCCAGGCTGGCGGCCACCGCGCCGATCAGCGCGCCGGTGATCATCTGCCCGATTTTGGTGATGATGGAGATCAGCGCCTGAGCCGCGGCGCGGTCGCTGGCCGGGGCTTCGTTAATCATGATGTAACGCACCGGCGCACCCAGCAGGGCTGAAAGTCCCAGGCCTACCAACGCCCCCGAAGCGTAAAACGAAACCAGGGTTAGAGGAAAGAAACTCAGGCCGATCGCTCCAAACGTCAGCAGGGTGGTACCAATGAGGATGACGAAGCGCGACCCGCGGCGATCGAGCAACTTGCCGAAGGTGGGCGAGCCAATCGACAAAGCGATCACAATCGGTACCAACAT
>WFTY01000188.1 GCA_015485245.1 Anaerolineales bacterium
CAGCGAACCCACGCCCACCGCCGCAGTCGAGAACGCCGAGGCGGAACCCGTCGAAGCCGCGCCCCCGCCCCCCAGTTCCGCCAATGCCCCGCTGCCTGAACCGTGGGACGGCGCCAGTCGAGTCAACATCCTGCTCATCGGGCTGGATTACAACAGCTGGCGCGGCAACAGCGGCCCGCCGCTCTCCGATACGATGATCCTCTTCACCATCGACCCGCTGACCAAAACCGCGGGGATGCTCTCCATCCCGCGCGACCTGTGGGTCAGCATCCCCGGCTTTGAGTATGGCAAGATCAACACCGCCTACCAGTTAGGCGAGGCCTACAAACTCCCCGGCGGCGGCCCCGGCCTGGCGATGAAAACCGTGGAGAGCCTGCTGGGCGTGCCCGTGCAATACTACGCCCAAATCGACTTCACCGCTTTCGTTTACTTCATCGATCAGATGGGCGGCCTGAAACTGGATGTGCCTTACGAGATGTACATCGACATCTACGACGACCCCAAGGGCAAGATCCGTCTCAAACCCGGCGTGCAGACCATGCCCGGCGAATATGTGCTGGCTTACGCCCGCGCCCGCGGCACCGAAGGCGGCGATTTCGACCGCGCTGCCCGCCAGCAACAGGTCGTCATGGCGATCCGCCAGCGCATTCTGGATTTCAGCCTGTTGCCCACCTTCATTCAAAAAGCGCCGGAGATGTATCAGCAGGTCTCCGACGGCATCAACACCAACCTGGGCCTCGATCAGATCATCCAGTTAGCCCTGCTGGCGTTGGAGATCCCCCCCGACCGTATCGTCAACCGCATCATCGGGCCGGAGCAGGTGCAACTGGGCAAATCCCCTGACGGGCTGGATATCCTCAAACCTCTGCCTGATCAGATCCGCATCCTGCGCGACGAGGTCTTCACGCAAACATCCACCGCGCCGCTGGGCGCGCAGGGCAAAGACGCCCTGCAATTGATGATTGAAGAAGGCGCGCGCATCAAAATCCTCAACGGGACGACGGTATCGGGCCTGGCCACGCGCACGGCGGAGTACCTGCAAAGTCAGGGCGCCAACGTGGTGCAGACCGGCGACGCCGACGCTTCGGACTACTCCAACACCAGTTTGTACGATTACACCGGCAACCCCTACACGCTGATCTACCTGCGCGATCTGTTCCGCCTCAACCGCTTCCGCATCCACGGCCGCTATGACCAGGCCAGCGAAGTGGACATCACCATCATCCTGGGATTTGACTGGGCGAACAACAACCCTATGCCCTGAGCCGTCTGCTGGCGGGTCTCTGGCCCGCCAGATAGTCTTCCCGCGCCATGTACAGGCCTCCTGCGCCCCCTCGTAGACACACCCAACTGCCCTGGCCTTTCTGGGCGCTCGTCGTCGCCCTGGTGATCACCTCGGGCGTCACCCTGTATCTGATTTACGTCACCTACATCGCCGCGCCGGCCTCCCCGCCCGCCACGGAGGCCGTCAACGCGGCAGCGACAGCCGAGGTCCAAAACACCCTCCCGCCGCTCGAAGCCGACATCCCCCTGCAAAAAGGCAACGCCCCCGACCCGCAACCCTGGGACGGGGAAAGCCGCATCAACATCCTGCTCCTCGGCGTGGACGACCGCACCTGGCAAACCGGTGACGGGCCGCCGCGCACCGACACCATCATCCTGGCGACCATCAACCCTGCCAACCGCACCATCGGCATGCTCTCCCTGCCGCGCGATCTGTGGGTGGAAATCCCCGGTCAGGGGTACTACAAAATCAACCAGGCCTTCCCGCTGGGCGAGGCGCAGGGCCTGGTTGGCGGCGGCGCCGCCCTGGTGATGGCAACGGTGGAGCAACTGCTCGCTGTGGACGTGCCCTTCTATGTGCAGGTCAACTTCGACGCCTTCGTCACCCTGATTGACGAGATCGGCGGCGTGAAGGTCAACGTACCCGCTGAGATCACCATTGACCCTCTGGGGGACGGCAACACGCGCAAGCTGCAACCCGGCGTGCAAACCCTGCCCGGCGACCTGGCGCTGGCCTATGTGCGCAACCGCGACACCGCCAACGGCGACTTCGACCGCGCCGCCCGCCAGCAGCAGGTGCTCATCGCCCTGCTCAAACGCCTGACCGAACTCGACCTGCTGCCCACCCTGCTGCGCAAAGCGCCAACGCTCTACCAGCAAGTCGCCAGCGGCGTCAACACCAACCTGACCTGGGGGCAACTGCTCGCCCTGGGAAAACTGGCCTACCAGATTCCCCCCGAAAACATCCAGCACGCGGTGATTGACCTGAACGCCACGACGGCGAGCACCAATATCTACGGAGCCTATATCCTCATCCCCATCCCGGAGAAAATCGAGACGCTGAAGGCC
>WFTY01000189.1 GCA_015485245.1 Anaerolineales bacterium
ATCCAGACGACCGTATTTTTGAGCATGAGGTTCTCCTTTCTGGAGCGTCAGATTTTGGCTGTCTGCCGCCTCAGTGACGGGTCAGGCATCCCGCGGGATGTGCCTGACCACCCTCTGCTCAAACGGTCGTCTGGTTACCTGCTAATGAACCGAATGGACGACTCGGACTCTCGCATGAAAGAGACCGAGGGTTGTCCAAAAAACAATGGAACGTTGACGCTGCTGGAGCAGCGCACAACGCCCGCATTGAAGTTCGGGGACACGGTAAGCGACGCAGAGAAATTCTTTTGTGCGCGGTCCGCCAGAACAGTTGCGAAAGTGCTTTGAGCGATGGTGTAGATTGTGCCAGCGGGGAGAAAACGCACCTCGCCGGTTTGCTGGTAGTGGGCATAGTCCACCGAGGACACCGCTGCGTCTTCGCAGGCAGCATCAATCGCTGTCTGAACACGCAGAGAAATCTCCCACAGGCGCGAAGCGTCTACAACCAGCGTCATCAGAGGGAGAACGACGAAAGCAAAAAACAGCGATGTCCAAATGAGTGAGGATCCCCTTTCCGACTGCATAGAACCGTCTACCATCCTTCTGCTCGGAAGAAACTCACGGCTGTACCGCTGAGTTCTGCTGGCATCTCAGCTCCAAAGAACGCTGCAATACCAGCGAAGAAATTAGGAACTGAATACCCAACGCGCACTTCTACCAGTGTGCCCCGCTGCCCGGAAGCCACTACGCTTACTGTGTAGTCGCCGACACTGGCCTGGTTCAGCTTCGACCATGCTGCGTTGAATGCTACTCCGGCTGGATTAGCTTGCTCCACCGAAGCGCGCCGGGCAGCAAAATTGGCTGCATTGTTGGCGTTATTTGCTGCAACGGCAAAAAGCCCGCCGGTTACCAAAGCCAGCGAAATAAACAACATCAAAGGGAAGGTAAAAGCGGTTTCGAGGATATCGCTGCCTCCCCGATTATCGCTCAGGAAGCGCCTCAGCAATTTGTACATACTCTGGCCAAGCGATATCAGATCGCGTTGGTGATACTTTGCCACAATGAAACCAATTGAGGCCCTAGAAGTTGCCAAATCGCCATCACGCCGATAACGATCACAGCAATCCAGATGCCGTCTTCGATGATACTGCTGCTGCCTCTGTCGTCTTTCACCAGATGCTTCATAATATTGAGTAACTGCTTTTTGGTGATAAACATGCTATACCTCCAGCGAAAAAATTAAACAAAAAACGCCCCGCAAGGGACGCAATAATCCCTGGGGACGCCAGACACAACCATTTTAGAAGCAAACCAGAAAAATGTCAAGCCCAAAACAAAACCGGGAAACAATGGTACATCATGGTTTTTCAGGGTGTGGTTTTGATGCTTTCCGCTCCAGTGAGCAGCCAGCAACCAGGCAGCTACACCAAGCACACTGCTCAAAATATAGAATTTGCCTAAAAACGCATACAACATCCACGCTTTGGCGTCTGCTCCACCTACCAGTCCTCTATGCCACAGCACAAAGGGTACTGCTATACCCAAGACAATTACCATCCACGAGGTTGTCAGGCTCCCCATCAAACGCCCTATGATTGCCGCGCCCAGGGCAGGCAGGGTAAGCCAGTTGCTTACCTTGCCTGCGTGATAGTCCTGAACAGCGGACATGAGCGACCAAATCCAAACGATATAAAACATAGGTCTCGTGACAGCCGCAGCGACCGGCGCCGGCGCACTTGTCACCATTGTTTGATCCAACCGACTCTTCCGTTGGGCAGGCGAATTGCCAACCAGGTGAGTGGTCGCCCGTCCTCCTCGCGTTCTTGCGTTTGGAGGATATGGTAGGGTGTGCCAGCCCAGAGATAGGTGTCCAGCCCCCCTTCGAGAGCCTTGAACATCCAGGTATCATTTTCTAGGCGCTGATAGCCGCTCTCGATTTCATAGACAAACTTAGTTGCAATCCAGCCATCAATGCCTTGATAGTTTGCGCTTACCCAGCCGATGTCTCCATATGTGGCGACCCCTCCGGTTAAGATGACCTCCTCCCCATTGGGGATTACTTGGATGATAACTCCGCCAGGCTCATGCCGTAGATAAACGCCGACCTCGTTGCTTGTCCACAACACGTTTGTGGTTGTCGGAACTGCGGTCGGAGGAGGTTCGCTCGCTGCTGATGGAGGAGCGATTGCAACGGGTGTGGGCGTAGGCAGTGGCGTGGGTGTCGGTGATGGTAACGGCGTCGCCGTGGACGCTGCCAATTGCGCTGCGCTGGCATTGGTGGGAGCGGCTCCGCCTAGACGCATCACGACCAAGCCGCCCACAAGAACGCCCAGCGTCAACAGCACTATTACCCCAACGACAAGCAAGATGGTCTTGGACGACAGCCGTCCGCCTAACTTAGACAAATCTACTGTGGTGGTCATTCTTATATCCTTTCTTCCTGTCACTGAAAACTGGCGTATGGGTATATTGCTGATACTTCATCTTCCCCTTGAAGGGGGACAATTTCCCAGAACAAGAAGCCCCAGGGATACCAGTTCGGGGCTGCTTCGCCGCGAATGATCCGATTACTTAAATCCAGGTGCATTTGGTCAAACACGAGCGCATAGCGGCAAACTAGCGTATCGCAGTTACTCCAGTTCACCCCGGTTTCCGATGCGGCGCTGCCCCCGACGAATACGCGCACCTTTGCGCCGCGCCTGATCCACTGGCGGGCATGGGCGGGGCCATTCCACGGCCCGCGGGGAAGATAGCCGTCCAGAGTTTGGATGCCCAACGCAACCCACACCGTGCGGGCCTCGCTGTTTTGGGTGTAATGTACCTGCATCAGGTCGAGTATCCCGCCAGGGATTTCATACTGCGCCGTCTCGCCTACAACGCCTTCGAAGTACCAGGTTTGGCTGGCCGGATCGAAAATGACACCATCGAGGAACATCTGTTCTCCGGCGCGTACCTGGGTTGGAAACATTGGGAGAATGACCAAAAACATCAGAGAAGCAATCAGCTTGTTCATGGCGTCCTCGCTCAAAAGGCACTCAGGAATGACGAAAATGCGCCAAACCCGACAACGCCAAACAAGGGAACAAAGAAAAACAGGCTGACGGCAGCGGTCAGGCGCATATCTAGCTGTACGATTTTCACTCGTAATTGCTGTCGATACTCTGACGCCAACGCATTGGAGATTTCCCGCAGCCGGTTGGCTGCGCCGATGCCAATGCGTGCTACCAGGTCTAGCTGTACCCCAAAGGCGCGCAATGCAGGCAGTCCCGTCTCCGTCATCACGTCTCGCAACACTCCGTTTGCTCCTTTGTGTTGAGCAAGCAGCGGCCTACCGGTCGCCTGGGATCGCTGCATCGCCTCTCTAATCAATGCGGCGAGCGGTCCCGGAAGCCCTGACGTTCGCTCTAACGCCATTTCAATGGGAACGCCTGCTTGAAGCTCGGCGGCTAATAAAACGGCTAATTCTGGCAGCCTTCTCACTGCTATTTCCTGCACTTTCTCGGCATTGCGTTTCAGTTGTTGGTACGGTAAGGCAGCCAGAACAAAAGGGGCGAACAACATCGCCCCGGAGGGGTTTTGCGCGAACAAAATCACTCCCACAATACCGAAGGCGGCCATTCGGAAAGCCACCTTCCCTGGCGTTTCGTCTGTGCCTCCTCGCCGAACCCAGGAAACCATCTGTTCTATTGTCGAGCGCGACGTGGGCAGGTGATCGGCCAGCTTTTCGCCCACCTTTGTGCTCCAGGCTTCCTGTTTAACATCCAGAAAATCGGCCAACGGATCGGGAGCCATCCGCCGCATAATCGCTCGCACTGCATGAGCACTTAGGAACGCTGCCGATCCTGCCGCCAAAAAAGCCAGTAGTAACGATGTCATGCGGTCACCTCCCGAATCTGCGCGCGAATGTAATTCCATCCAATTACTGCCCAGATCACCGATCCTGCTAGAACTAGCTGTGAGGCTAGGGACCCTATCAGTATTCTTCTTCCAGCCGGAGCGTAGAGTAGTACGCCGTAAATCACCATAGCCAGCAGAATCGCGGCCCGGACGAGGCCTGTCGCTTGCGCCGCCTCTGTATGTGCCTCGCCACGCACCTCGATCAGTTCAGATAGGTTGTTTGCCGCGTTTAGGAACGCATCCATATACCCCTCTCCGCCGGTCTGCATCATGCGGCCAATCTCGAATACGACCAGCCCTAACGCAGACGAAATCTCAAACGCCTCGCTTTGCAACCGCTCGATGGCTGAGACGCCATAGGAGCGCAGTTCTTCGGCGAGATACATCACCCACGGATGCAGTGGTCGTTGTTCATCCACGGCTTGTACCGCGCTAACCACAGCATCTAACACGTTCCGCTCTGTGCGTAACACACCAGCAAGATTACGCAAGAACGTGGGGATGTCCTTCTCGATCTCTCCGCGGATTTTGTCCCAATGTGAGCGGATCGCCCCTGGTACGGTTGAATAGCCAATACTCCCACCCACGAGCAGCGAGATCAACAACGGGAGACCGGCAGCCGCAAACACAATGCCTCCTGCCAGCCCCAGAAGAATCTGGGCGTTGCGAACAGCTCTTTCCTCCTGCCCGGATACATCTATCGAAAACCGGCGGAAGAAAGAGCGGATTTTGTATTCCGAAGACCCGATCTTTGCCGGTTGTTCGGATGCCACCTGTAGGAAATCGTCCATTGCCCTGTCGACCCCGCGGCGGAATTGCCAATGAGCCAGTTGCCTCACAACGGCATAGGTCAGATATGCGGCTGCACCCGCTGCGATGAAGCGGTACAAAAAGCTTAGTAGCATGTCCAGATATGCGTTCATGTAACACCTCGCTCTGCCAAAAGCGCTTTCATCTCATCAATGCGGAAGTCCAGATCGGGTTTGCGGTAGCCGGGCGCGATCCACATTTCCTCGAACTTCACTTCTCCACCGGATAGCTCCTTCCTCACGCCCCATACGCCGAGAATGCGACGTCTGCCATCCAGCCAGCCGATTTGCACCACCAGGTCTACAGCAGATGCGAAATTGCCTTTTGCGGCGGCGGCCCGTACCCCGGCATCAGAGAACATAATCAAGGCCATGCGGTAAGCCGCGTGCCAGGGGCTTTCGGCGTGGAAC
>WFTY01000190.1 GCA_015485245.1 Anaerolineales bacterium
GCGATTGAGCTGGAGGGTCTCTCGCCGAAGACCCGCCCCCTGGTCGAGAAGCTGGATCCTTATTTGCCGCTGCTCGCAGATGGGCTGGACGTTCTGCAGGCTTTGCCCGCTGTGGTGGGGGCCTCAGAAGATGGCCCGCAGACGTATCTGGTTCTCATCCAAAACGAAGATGAGCTGCGCGCCACCGGCGGGTTTATCACCGCCGTGGCCGTGGTGACCGTTGAAGGGGGCGAGATCATCTCTCTGCAGGTGGATGACTCGTACGCCATTGACGATCTGAGCAAGCTCTATCCCCAACCGCCCTGGCAGATCATGGAATACCTTGTCGGCGGGGTCTGGCTTCTGCGGGACGCCAACTGGTCGCCCGATTTCCCCACCACCGCCGAATGGGCTGAGTATCTCTATGCCATTGGGCGTCTCCACGCCGTGGACGGCGTCATCGCTGTGGATCAACAGCTCTTGCGTCTGCTGCTTGAGGCCATCGGGCCGGTGGAGATCCCGGACTGGCCGCAGCCGATCTCGGCGGAGAATTTCATCGTCTATGTGCGCGCCTCGCGCGGCAAGAGCGAGGGAGAGGAAGACTGGTTTGAAGCGCGCAAGGATTTTATGGGCCCGTTGGGTTTTGCCATTCTGGAGAAATTACAAAACGCCCCAGATGTATCCTGGCAGGCGGTGGGGAAAGCGATCTTGCAGGCGCTTGAAGAACGGCATCTCCTGTTGTCGTTGGATCAACCGTCCATCCGTCAGGTGCTGGCGCGCCGTGGTTGGGATGGCGCGATGCGGCCAGGGGAGGGGGATTTCCTCATGG
This sequence comes from Anaerolineales bacterium, assembly GCA_015485245.1. GTDB lineage: Bacteria > Chloroflexota > Anaerolineae > Anaerolineales > UBA11858 > J130. Next base: position 809 of record WFTY01000190.1, read on the forward strand.
TGGTGGATAGCAATCTGGGTTTCAACAAGGCCAACGCCGCCGTCGAGGAAAGTTTGCAATATGTTGTTGATCTCTCCGATCTGCGTTCCCCGCGGGCGGAGCTGACCGTCGTCCACCGCAACCCCACCGAGGGGGATGAACCCTGTCGTCACGCGGCTTACGATAGCGGCGATTATCAAGCGTTGATCGCCCGCTGTTACTGGGATTACCTGCGGGTGTACACGCTGGCAGGGGCGGAACTGCTCGAGGCCACCCCGCACGAGGTGCCGGCGGAGTGGCTGCTTTCGGGAGAGGGCGTTCCCGCGCGCGTGGACGTGCTCGATAACCAGGGGTTGCTGGACGAGAACCCGCCCGGCTTGCAGGCGTATGGCACCATGCTGGTCGTCCCGCTGGGTGAATCCCGCCAGACACGTTTTGTCTTTGCCTTGCCTGAGGAAGTGTTGCTGCAGGGAGGTGATGGGCAATCCCTCACCTATGCGCTGCGAGTGAAGAAACAGCCCGGCACGCTGGCGAACCCCCTGACGTTGACGATCCAGCTACCTGCGGGCGCCCGGCTGATCGCCGTCGACCCTGCGGGGGAGCTTCAGGATGGCGTCTGGAGAATGGAGACCCATCTGCGCACCGACGTGGATATTCGATTGACATTCAGCATCCCATGAGATTGCGGTTCCGTACCTGGATGGCTTATGGCATGCTGGCAGCCACCCTGGCGGCGGTTTACGGCCTGACTCTGGCGCCGGGCTACACGTGGGCTAATCGTGCTGCCGATGCGGGTGACCTGATCACCGCTGCGTACACCGGTGGTGTGGCACATCCCCCCGGTTATCCGACCTACCTGCTGCTGGCGCGGCTGTTTCAGTATCTCCCCTTTGGCACGCTGGCCTTGCGCACCAATCTGTTATCGGCCCTCTGCGCTGTGTTGGCTGCGCTATTTTTGATGGCTCTGGTGAGCGATGTCGGTGTGGGAACCCATGCAGTTCGCCTGTCGGCGGGGTTTATCGCCGGCTTGGCTCTGGGCCTCTCGCCGTTGTTCTGGTCGCAGGCGGTGATCACCGAGGTGTATTCCCTGAACGTCCTCTTCATCACCCTGATTTTGTGGCTGATGTTTGCGCCATCTGGTGAAGTCGGATCTCTAAATGCCGTTACCTGGCGCGAGCGATTGATTGGCTTGCTTTTTGGCCTGGCGCTAGGGAATCATCTCACCGTGATCCTGCTTCTCCCCGTCTGGCTGTTGCTGGCGGAAGCGCGGAGCGATTCGGGCACTGCCACAGTTGGTTTTCAGGTTGATGGGAAAGCACTGGCGCGCCGCTTCGCCTGGCTGATCGTCGGGTTGCTGGTCTACGGCGTCATTCCTTTGCGAGCTCGAAGCGGCTCGCCGGTCAATTGGGGCGGGGCGACTGACTGGCAGGGGTTGTGGTGGTTGATCTCGGGGCAGTTGTATCAAGGCCGCCTCTTCGCCCTGGATGGCGCTGTGCTCCTGGCGCGGCTATCCCGTTGGGCAGCGCTGTTGCCGGATCAGTTTGGCTGGATGGGATTGGGACTGGCTTTGCTGGGAATGGTTGGGGGTCACGTCCGCTCAACGGTGAAGGTGGTCGCCGGGTGGATGGCGCTGGCGTACTCCGGCTTTGCTCTTGTTTACAATATCGAGGACTGGTATGTGCTCTTGTTGCCGCTCTCCCTCGCGCTGGCGCTTTCTTTGGGCGTGGGAGTGGTCGAACTGTTGACGTGGCTTTCGAAACGATCTGTGGGCCCGCGCTGGGTGCAACTGTGTGCTGCGGCGATCCTGGCGCTGATCGCACTACACGCCGTCCCCCATTTCGAGGAAGTTAACGCCCGGCAGGACGATCGGGCCGAGCGCTTTGCCAGGGCTGTGCTGGCGGACGCCCCTCAGGGCGCGCTTCTGCAAACTCAGGAAGACGCCGACACCTTCACGTTGTGGTATTACCATTTCGCTCTCGGCCATCGTCCGGATTTAATCCTGCTGCACGAGGGTTTGCTGGCTTATGGCTGGTATCGTCAGCAAATGACGGCTTACTATCCCCAACTGGTGTTGCCGCAGGATTGGGACTGTTTTTCCTGCACCGTCAAGCAGATCCCGCGTCTCAACCACCGTCCTTATTGTCAGACGCGGCCTGACGCCGATGAACCTTTGCTGTGCTGGTGAGAATCGGACGAAAACCGGATGGCGATTTCAAATCCGGAGGGAATCCGGAGTGGCGATAGAGCTTTTTGTGCTAGGATTGAAACAGTCAAGACGGTGCATCCGTCTGTGTAATTTTTTGTATCACGAAAGGAGTGAAAGATGAAGAAAACGAAACTGTTCCTCCTGATGGCCTTGGTGTTGGTGCTCTCGCTGGTGGTGGTCGGCGCTGCTTCAGCGCAGACCTTGCCGCCGCCTCCGCCTGGAGCGCCTCCGGCCTCGGCTACGGGTGGTAGTATGACGCCGGTGACGGAGACCCCGGCTGGAGACCCGATCCCCCCTGCGCAGATGGGCTTTAATGCTCTGAGTGACCCTTACCTTGTGGGTGTCCCCGCAGGCAGCACGGTGCAGGTTTGTATTCCTGTGCCGGAAGGATTCCACCAAACTCCGCTGATGTTCCTGGGTGGTGATGGCCAGTGGCACACCCTTCCCACCACCGTTTCGGGTGGTCTGGCGTGTGCTGATTTGACGGTGACTTCTATCGTCCAGCTTCAGGGATTCTAAGCGAACGCCCGAAAGAGATGTCAGGTGGGGCTGAGTGATTTGCTCAGCCCCGCTTGCTCTTAAGGAAAAGTCGGTTATACTCCATGGTCAGGAGGTGAAGCATGTTGATACGACTGCGTTATCTGGGGGTACCTGTCGCCCTGGCGTTGTTCTTTTTTCTGGCGGCCTGCAACGCTCTCCCCTCCGATATGGCTGCCGATGCCGATGCAGACGGGCAAAGCGGGGGGGAGACAGCCAGCGCACAGGTATTGACCGCCGAGGAGCCGTTCCGGATCGCCGGGCAGGAATCTATGCTCTCGCGACCATTCCGACTCCAGGGGGCTGGCTTGATCCGTGTGTATTATCGCCAGGACTGCAGCGAGTTTGTCTTGAAGATGGTGAACACCAACCCCTCGCTGGCGGAAGCGCCATATGGCACGGTGATTTTTGCGGCCTGGCGAGCACCGGCGGAGTCCACCGAAAGCGATCCGTATAACC
>WFTY01000191.1 GCA_015485245.1 Anaerolineales bacterium
CTTCGTCAACACCTCCTCGCTACCCTCCGCACAACAGGTTCAATGCAACCAATCGACCAATCCAACTAATCCAACCAACATAACAATGAACCCATTAACGATTAAACCCTCCGCCACCTGGCACCCTGTAAACGAATACGAAGACATCACCTATCACATCGCCGAGGGCGTGGCGCGCATCGCTTTCAACCGTCCCGAAGTGCGCAACGCCTTCCGCCCGCAAACCGTCGACCAGATGATCGATGCTTTCCGGCACGCCTGGATGTCGCAGGATATTGGCACCATCCTGCTGACTGGCAACGGCCCCTCGCCCAAAGACGGCGTGTGGGCGTTCTGCGCCGGAGGCGATCAGCGCGTGCGCGGGCGCGGCGGCTACGAGGGCGGTTACGAGCTGCCCCGCCTGCACGTGCTGGAGTTGCAGCGTATCATCCGCTTCATGCCTAAGGTAGTCATCGCCGTGGTGCCCGGCTGGGCGGTCGGCGGCGGCCACAGCCTGCATGTGGTCTGCGATCTGACCATCGCCAGCAAGGAGCATGCTCGTTTTCAGCAGGCCGATGCTCGCGTCGCCAGTTTCGATGGCGGCTTCGGCTCGGCGTATCTTGCTCGCATGGTTGGCCAGAAGCGCGCTCGCGAGCTTTTCTTCCTTGAGAAAGTCTACACCGCCGAAGAAGCCTATCAGATGGGGATGGTCAACCTGGTGGTGCCGCATACCGAACTGGAAATCGCCGCCTTCGAGTGGGCGCAGATCATCAACCGCAAAAGCCCCACTTCGATCCGCATGCTCAAGTTCGCCTTCAACCTGGTAGACGATGGCCTGGTGGGGCAGCAAATCTTCGCCGGCGAAGCCACCCGCCTGGCTTATCTGACCGACGAAGCCCAGGAGGGTCGCGATGCCTTTTTGGAAAACGCCCGCCCGATTTCAGCAAGTTCCCTCGCTGGGCATAGCCGATGAACCAATGAACCAGGATTTCCTCTCCCTCGCCGCCTCTGCTCATCCCGCCCGCCTGGCAGTTTGGGACGGCGGGACGCGCCTGAACTACGCGCAACTCAACCGCCGTGTGGCGGCGTTGTGCGCGCGTCTGGATGCGCTGGGCGTGCGCCGCGGCGCGCGCGTGGCTGCCTTGCTGGGGCGCGATCTGGAGTCGGTGTTGTTGGTTCACGCCCTGGCCCGACTGGGCGCGCTGCTGGTGCCACTCAATACCCGCCTGACCCCTGATGAGATGCGTTGGCAGATCGAAGCCGCGACCTGTTCCCGTGTGTTCACAGCGCTGCCGGATACCCCTTTGTCGGAAGCTGTGTCCATCAATGCGTTGCCTTCTGCCGCTGAGGGCGCGCCCTGGATGCAGGGCAGGCTGGATTTGGAAAACGATTTTGGTATCCTGTTCACCTCCGGCACCACCGGGCGCCCCAAGGGCGCGCAGTTGACCTGGGGCAACTTGTTCTGGTCGGCGTTGGGGTCGGCCTTCCGCCTCGGTGTGTTGCCGGATGATCGCTGGCTGCTCACCCTGCCGCTATATCATATCGGCGGGCTGGCGATTCTCTTCCGCAGCGCGCTGTACGGCACGGCGGTGGTGCTGCCGGGCTTTCCTGAGGACCGCTTCGACCTGGATGTACTGTGTGCCCGCCTGACGGAATCCAATGCGACGCTGGTCTCGCTGGTGCCGACGATGCTGCATCGCTTGTTGGGAGACGTTCGTGATGTTTTCTCCTCCCTGCGACTGATCCTGCTGGGCGGAGCCGCTGCCTCCCCCGAACTGCTGACCCGCGCCTTCGCGTCCGGCCTGCCGGTGGCCGTCACCTATGGCCTGACCGAAGCCGCCTCGCAGGTCGCTACCGCCGACCCGGAGACCGCCCGCCGCAAACCTGGCTCCGCGGGCAAACCCCTGCCGTGGACGGCGGTGCAGGTGCGTGGCAAGGATGATTGTTCCCTACCCGCGGGCGAGGTTGGCGAAATCTATGTCCAGGGGCCGACGGTGATGCGCGGCTACCTTGGCCAGCCTCCCATTACAGATTGGCTGCCCACCGGCGATTTAGGCTACCTGGATGTCGATGGCGACCTGTGGGTGGTGCAACGCCGCAGTGACTTGATCGTCACCGGTGGGGAGAACGTCTACCCCGCCGAGGTTGAGAGCGTGCTCCGGCAATATCCTGCTGTTGAAGATGTCGGCGTGGTCGGCCTGCCACATCCGGAATGGGGTCAGCAGGTCGCTGCGGCTTTGATCCTGCGTCCCGGCGCATCATTGGACGAGGCGGAATTGCTGGCCTTTTGCCGCTCGCGGCTGGCGGGTTACAAACTTCCCCGCCGCATAGTCCTCCTCGACGAATTCCCTCGCACTGCCTCCGGCAAAATCCGCCGCGATGCCCTCCGCGCCCAACTGATAGACCAATAAGACCAATTCGACCGACCAACCAATGCAACCAACTCAACCAGCAAACGACCTGATTTTTGACAAGGATGTTGTTTTAATGCTCGGCCCCTGCTCCGTCGAGAGTTACGAACAGACGCGCGCCGTGGCGGAGCTGATCCATGATCTTGGCCTGCGCGTCATCCGCGGCGGAGCGTTCAAGCCGCGCACCTCGCCGCGCAGCTTTCAAGGGTTGGGCGAAAAAGGCCTGAAAATTCTGCGCGCGGTGGCGGATGAGTTCGGCCTGCTGGTGGTCAGCGAGGCGTTGGGGGTGGAGCAACTGCCGTTGGTGTCCGAATATGCCGACATCATCCAGGTTGGCAGCCGCAACATGCAGCACTTTCCCCTTTTGTGGGCACTCGGCGAGGTGGATAAGCCGGTGTTGCTCAAACGCGGCTTCATGTCCACGGTGGATGAGTGGCTGGCCGCGGCAGAGCACATCGCCAGCCGCGGCAATCCGAACATCCTCCTGTGCGAACGCGGCATCCGCACTTTTGAGACTGCCACGCGCAACACTCTGGATACCAGCGCCATCGCCCTGGTGAAGCAGTTCAGTTCCTACCCGGTGCTGGGCGACCCCAGTCACGCCACCGGCCGCGCCGATCTGGTCATCCCCGCGGCGCGCTCCGCCGTCGCGGCCGGCGCGGATGGTCTGCTGGTGGAGGTTCATCCTCGGCCGAGTGAGGCACTTTCGGACGGGATGCAATCGCTCACGCTGGAACAGGCGCGTCAATTGGTGGATGATGTGCGCCGCGTGGCCGCCGCGCTGGGGCGGGAGGTGGCGTGAGCGCCCCCTGGCCGTTGCGCCCCCTCGGTGACCCTGCTCGACCGGCGATAGTTTTTTTGCACGGCTTTATGGGGCGAGGAGATGATTGGCTGGCGGTCGCCCGGCGCTTGGCCCGGGGCTTTTTCTGCCTGCTGCCGGATTTGCCCGGTCATGGCGAAAATCCCATCGACACGCGCCCTGGATATGCCAATTGGGCTATGGGGTTGCGGCGCACCCTGCAGGAGCAGGGCATCGCGCGGGTCAGGCTGGTGGGGTATTCCCTTGGGGGCAGGCTGGCGTTGTATTTCGCCCTCCATCAACCAGAGATGGTCGCCGCGCTGGCGCTGGAGTCCGCCAACCCCGGAATCGGCGATCCCGCAGAACGAGCGCGCCGCGCAGCCTGGGATGAGCAGAACGCCACGCATTTGTTGCGCTCCGGCATGGATGCGTTTCTGGCCTACTGGTATGATCTACCGGTCTTTGCTTCACTGGAGCGCATTCCTGCGCTGAAGGCCGAACTGCGCCGCCTGCGGGCGCGCCAGAACCCCGAAACGATGGCTGCGGTGGTGCGCGCCCTCAGTCCGGGGCGTCAGCCGGATTTATGGCCGCGTTTGTCCGAATTGCGCATGCCATTGCTGGCGTTCACCGGCGCGTGGGATGAGAAATATACCGCCATCGTACGGCGCATCGGTAAAGCTCTTCCCGCGGCAGAGACCGCCATCCTCCCTGGTGCCGGGCACAACGCCCACCGCGAACAACCTGCCGCCACCGCTGACCTTTTACGCCGCTGGCTCCTCGCGTGAACCGATGCGCCAATGTGCTGCTGAACCTGCGTAAGTCCTACTCATTGACAACTCTCCCTTCTCATCTGAAAATTGGGGAAGGTTAACACATCAACACAGGAGACGAATCATGCGCTTGAAAGATAAAGTTTGTCTGATCACCGGCGGGGCCGCCGGCATTGGCAAGGCTACTGCTGAGCGCTTTGCTGAAGAAGGGGCGAAGGTGGTGATCTGCGACGTCGCCGAGGGCGCTGGCAGGGAAGTCGCCGCGGCGATCGGTGGCGAGTTCTACAAAGTGGATATCACCGACCGTCAGGC
>WFTY01000192.1 GCA_015485245.1 Anaerolineales bacterium
ATTGTGGATTGCTGCCGGCGTCGCGCTGGCATTGTTTGTATCCGACCAGATTCTTTCCCCCTTGCTGCTGATTCTGATTCCACTTGGCGCCGAGTTATACCGCACACAGAAATATCGCCGGCGGCGCCAACGGATAGACGAAGATGTATCCAACTTGATTATGCAGGTGGAATCCCGTTACCCGTTGAGCCACTCGCTGCACCGTACCCTGACAGAATCGCTGTCCACACTGCCGGACGGAAACGTGAGCAAGGCATTGACGTCCTGTATCCAAAAACTGCACATGAACGCGGATATCCGCGATGCCTTGAAGCCGCTAATGCTCCTCCAGCATCCATCGCTCAATCGCCTGGTGTCAGCGTTGGCCCACGCGCAAGACACCCGTCAGGAGGTCTTCCTGGACACGCTGCGGATGTTGCGGGAAGAAGCAGAAAGCCGCATGGACTTACGTCGTCACGCCCGGCGCTCATTGACCGTGGTCTTCGTCACCACGCGCATTTTGCAGGCCGTGCTGGTCATCGCTGCGTTTATCGTCGGCTTACTCCCGGCCTGGCGGACGTATTACACCGCCTCATCGAAGAACTGGACCGGCATGATGATCTCCCTACTGGTCGCCACAATAGGCAGCCTCTACGTCGAGATGGAAATGCGTCAACTGGAGGGAACCCGCTAATGTCGTTCCTGTGGACAAACACCTTGCTGGTGGGGATCGGCGTGTTTATCCTGGCGTATCTGGGGCTTCAAAGCCTGGGTGAACGTATTTTCTGGTTCGCCCTAAAACGGCGCAAGGCCAACCTCTGGCGGTTGCGCGGCGCAACCACGATGCCCGATGAAGAACAAAAGCCCGAAGAAGCCGGGCCATCCTGGGCGGCAATTTACCTGGCCGGCGGGATGGTCGGATTGTTGCTGTATAGCTGGACAGGGCAAATAATGGTTTTGGGGTTGATACTCCTCCCGCCGGCGTTACGCTCCTGGCTCTCTGCCTGGCGTCGCAGGCAGCTGGAAGCCGACACGCTGGACTGGTTGATTGACATTCGCATCAATCTGCCGTTGTACGGATCATTGCTGCGCACCATGCAAGCGGTGTCAAAAGACAGCGATACCCGCCTGGCACAACTGACCAGGCGCTATCTAAACGCCGGTTTTCAGGGGGACGGGCTGGAACTCTTGAAACGCCTGGCTAACGAAACCGAGTTACCGTACCTCGATGACCTGCTGGCGCGCGTGAGCGCCGCCACGGATGGCACATTATCCATTGACCAGCCTTTCGAACATGCTCTGGAGAGACTACGAAGCGAAATTTACACCCAGGCGCGAGAGCATCAACAGCGGATTCCATCTCGCCTGACTCTGCTGATCTTCCCCGTCTTGCTTGGCCCCACGATTGCACTTTTGCTCTTTCCGATGGCGGCTCGCTTGATAGCGACGATTGGCGGAGCCGGCTGGGGCGGAGGATTTTAGACAAAATTCTGCAAAGAAAGGAGGAAAAACCATGTTTCATAACCATGTCGGAGATGTCGTCCTCGAATGGGTTGTTCTTGTCGCCCTGGTGGTCGCCGTGGTTGGCGTTATTGCTTATGCCATCGCTACCGCCGGTGCGACGGAAGGCAACAATCTGAAATCCTGGATCGACGGCATCAATGTGCCGACCAGCCCGTAATCAACAGAAAGGTGAGGGCCATTGTTCGTAGGCCCTCACCAGAAGATATTTCATCGAGGAAAACCATGTTTCATAACCATGTCGGAGACGTCGCACTGGAATGGATTGTCGTCGCCGCGGTTGCCATTGCCGTGTTGGGTGGCGCGCTGTATAGCGTATTCCAGTCAATTTCAACCAAGCTCAACGAAATCAATGTGCAAATCGGTTCGTAGCAGGCAAAGCGAAAGCGGCCAGGCCACTTTAGAAATTCTGCTGGCGTTACTGGTTTTGATTCCGCTGTTTTTTGGATCGGTAGAGTTAACCCGTGGCGTTGGAATCTGGTTGTCGCTAAACAGCGACGTCGGTGTAGCCGCCCGCACACTTTCGCTTGATCCGTCCCAATGGAACTGGAGTGTTCAGTTGATTCAGGATGGTGTGAAGAACAACGTCTTGGGCGGCAGTTCGGTCACAACGCCGACCGTTCAGGCTTTCAATTCTGCCGGGACGGAACTGAGCAGCACACAATTAGCTGCGCTCGGCTTTGGCGAGGCTTTCCGTATTCAGGCATCAACCACCTATACGCCCTGGCTGCCGCTGGTTTCCGGGGGCGGCGTCCCAGTTACCATTCGGGTTTCGCATTGGGGCATTGTGGAGAAATACCCATGAACAGAACAGATGGTCCCGTCAACAAACTTTTATCCATCGTGCTCATCATCCTGTTGCTTTTGTTGTTTATCTTGCTGATAGCCTCTGTGCCATCGTCCGACGCGCTTGCCCAAACCGAGATCACAGGAACGGCGCTTCTCTACCGTGATATGGCTGTGACCAGCAACGCCAAAGGCGTGCGCTACAAGATCGCCTTTATCAGCGTAGCCGATACATCCGCTTTGTTGCCAGAACAATACATGGACCTGCCTGGCGTTGGAGAAAACGACGCGATTCTGGAA
>WFTY01000193.1 GCA_015485245.1 Anaerolineales bacterium
CCTCCAGGAGTTTGATCCGCGCGGCCATGGCTATGACTACCTCGTGATACGCCTCCACGATCTCCCGCTTCGTCATCGCAGTTTCAGCATCCATAGTAGTTCTCCGTAGTTTCAGCCAGCGCGTCGTTGAACGTCTGGCGTGGGCCATCCCACCGCATGTGCAGGACCCCGCAAGTGCCGCCTCGGTTTTTTGGGATGATGAACTCTGCCGCGCTCGGGTCCGCCTCGGGACGGTCCGGGTAGGCTGCTTCGCGGTAGACAAATAGGATCAGATCTGCGGCTTTCTCAAACTCTGAAGAGCCATGGAAATCCGCCATCATAGGCCGCCGGTCCGCGCGGAAGTCACACTGCCGGTTGGGTTGCGCGAGGATGATCACCGGGCAGTTGAAGATCTTCTTCAGCACGTTCAGCCCTTTGACGATCCCGGCCAGCGCTTCCTCACCCTTGACCCCCTTTGGCGGCGTGGCGAGCTGCGCATAGTCGATCCCGATGATGTCGAGGCCGTGGCGCGCTTGGTGAACCCGGCATGCGGCGGTGATCTGTGGGATGGTCAGCGCGGCGCGGTCATCGATGTGCAACTTGACGCCCCGCAACGTCTCGACCGCATCCATCACGCGCGCCGAGTCGCCCGCGCTGTACTCGCCACGCTCGATCCGCTGCGCCGTCACCCCTGAGACCGTCGCGAGGCTGCGGCCGGCGAGTTGGGTTGCGCTCATCTCCAGAGAGAAAACAAGCGCGCTCTTGCCCTGCGTCCCCGCGCTCGTGAGGATGTCCATGAGCAGCACGGTCTTGCCATGCCCTGGACGTCCGCCGATAAAATACGCCTTGCCCGCCTGGAAGCCGCCGATCTTGGCGTGGAGCGTCGTTAGTTTGGTTGTGATCCCCGGTGCGATCCCACTGATCCGCGCGCGCTCCGATTTAGCGAACGCGGCCGCCGCCGCGTCGCCGATACTGACAGGCCCGCTAGACGCGCCAGAAGCGCCGTTGATGGCATCTAATGCCCGAGACGCCATTGCTGCAGCCTCAGCGTCGTTACCAGCCTCTAGCGCGATTCGCAGGCTATTAGCGGCGGTGTGGGCCATGCGGCGGGAGTATGCCGCGCGAACCTGATCGCACTCGTAGGGCAGAGTCTGCGGGAATGCGCCCTCATCCATGAGTTGGGTGCAGAGGATCGACGCCTCTTTCAGCGGCCGCCCGATCGACTTGAGGTGCAGGGCGGTGGCGACGAGATCAAACGGCTGGTCATCGGCGCACCGTGCGATCGCAAACGTCACCATTTCTCGCAGCAGGGAGTTGCTGAATTGCAGCGGTGTCACGGTGAGGCGACCGACGGCGTTTGCCCCCCAGGTCATGCACGCGCCGACGATCCGCCGCTCTGCGTGCTCGGCAACGAGGTGCTGCATGTTGATCTTGGCTGGTTGGTTCATTTATCTACTCTGCGAAGTTGTTCGGGTTGTTGTCCCACACCGAGGTGGACCGGCCAGCCTTCTGTGGCTCGTTGTGAAAATTGCCGCTTTCGATCTTGGCCTTGTTCTGCTTGCCGACGATCCAGGCGAAGGTGGCGACGAAGCGCTTGCGCCCCGGCGCGGGGTTGGATCGGCCGCACAGGAAATCGCTCTTGGCGCAGTAGGCGAAATAATCCCGCCAGTCGAAATCTGCCCCGTTGTTGGCGATGGCGATTCGCGCGGCGTCGATCATCGTCTTAGACATGCCGCCGTTTTTGGTGACTCGGATCTTACGCAGTCCTGCCGGGGCACAGATCTCCATGTAGAGCTTGAGCAGGGCGATCGCCTTGCCTTGTGTTTTGGCGTGTGGTCTAGGTTTCAGTTTCACGTCTGTTTCCTCTGTCGGTGCTGTGTCTGTCTCTGGAGCCGAAGGCGGGGGCGCTTGCGACCCTGCAAGGGGATCCTTTCCTTTCCTTTCCTTTCCTTTGCTTAGGGGGGCGTCAACCTTAGCTTTAGCACCCCTTGACCTTGCGCGGGCTGCAATGGTTTCAGCGGCTTGCAGGTCAGTGACGCCGGTCTGAGCAAGGTCCGACAAGCACGCGACCAACGCGGCACCGGGTGCGTGACCGCCTAGTTGGTGGAGCACTGAGGCCCTGGCGTCGTGGTTGTGGGGCTTCGGCAACACCCAAGATCCGACCGGGTACGCCTCAAACTGAGAGCCGCAATCCGTCACCGCCACAAGCCCCGCTGCGGATAGTTTGGCGAGGTCGGACTTGAGCGCCCTAGGTGACGTCCCGACCATCGCCGCTAGAGCGCCGTACCACGCGCGGCAGATTCGCGTTCGCCCGGTGTCAGGACCGCTCACGACGTACTGATAGACCACGATCGCGCGGTGCCCGATCTTTCCATCGAGCAGTGTTTGCCACGGCAGGGCTCTTGCCGGTCTCCAATGGTCTTCCACGTCCAAACCTCACCGCTACCCACCACGCGCCAGCAACGCGAGGAACGGGTAACCTCGGGGCCTTGCGGCCTCCGCATGATGGGCAGCGGTCAAGTTTGATCGTGCCACGTTTCGAGCCCTCGTTGCTGACAAGGGTGCGCCAATGCGCGGGCGGATCCTACATCGGATCGGCGGACGGGTCAACTTCAGGCGGCTTGCCGTGAACGAAAATGTGGACAGCATCATTCCAGGTCGCCGCAAGAGCTCGGCGGTGTTGTGGCTCATGCTGGTACGGGCTGTCAGAACGCACGTGCAAAAGGCGAACCCACTCACAACTTCCGCCCATCGCGGCAGAAAACTGACCATATAGGTCTGGATACCATTCAAGCCCAGCAGCTATGGCTGCAGCCTTGTGGCGTTCTGTGCAGGTTCGCACGTCGCCTATGCAGTGCCAGGGTTTGTTGGTGTAAATTGTTTCCATTTCGCTTCACCCCTTGCGTTCCGTCTGCTGGTCAACGGCGTCTCTGGCGTCTGAGGTCTCCCAACGCGCATCTACCCCAATTCCACGATCTCCGCCGTAGAGGCTACTCAAAGCACCGTCGCTCCAGCCATCGAA
>WFTY01000194.1 GCA_015485245.1 Anaerolineales bacterium
CTTTATACATCCCCAGGAAGTCAGTGTCCGTCTCGACCAGTTGGGTGATATCTACCTGCCCTGCCCCTGGAGCAGACGTGGCTCCGGTGGGATTCTCCACCGCGGGGGCCGAGGTGGGCGCGGCCTCCGTTGGGGCGGGTGCCTGCTCCCGTAAGACTTCGGAAGTCTGCGAGACTTCGGAAGTCTCGCCTAGGCGCGCTGGCTTCGACGGCGGGGTGGGCGTCGCCAGGCTGCACGCCGAGGCGGCAATAACGAATGCCAAAAGTGAAAAAAGTGTGCGTTTCATGGTGGTGCCTCCTTATATGTGACCACGGACCGCGGACTACAGATTTGAGGCCGGCTTAGTCCTTCGCGGTCACTGCTCTGTCTCCGAACCGATGACCAGCAACTGCACCGTATAGGCCCCGATCTCGGCGGCGGGCGACGCCAGGGTCAAGGACTGCACACCCTCAGCATCGTCGTTGACTTGATACAGCGTCAGGGGCGCGCTTTGGAGGACGTTCTCTCCGACGACTGCCTCCCACGAGGTAGGGGAATCCATAGGGTTGACGATCAGTACCGCGATCTCTCCGTCCCCGTTTTGCCCGGCCAGCACCCATAGGGGATCACTCTGCCCGGCATCCGGGTTCACTGCCAGCCGGTCGGGATGAGCGGCCATCTGCGCCCACAGCGAAAATGCCCAGGCCATCGGCTTGGCCTCGCCCGCGGGGGTGAACATCCCCATATTGCCGTGGCTGGCGTGTTCGTTGCCGCGGTAGAAGGTGGAAACATCCACACCGCCATCCTGAAGGGCGATCCAGGCCGCGGACATCAGCGCCGCGCCGCGGGCGGTGTTCCGCACCACGTCGGTTGCGTCTTCGCCTTGCATGGCAGTGTTCCACTCGGTGATATGACTCTCGGCATTGGTATAACCGTGGGAATCCAGTTGGGCGCGGTAGAACTCGGCCAGTTGGAGATACTCGGTTGCGTCGCTGCTGTACACATGCCAGGAGAGGAAATCCAGCGGGGTGTCGTGCTTCTGCAAATAGTCGAGGAAGCGTGAGGTATACTGCTCCAACTGCGAATTCAGCGTCCCCCCCTGGGAGGCCAGCGCCGGGCCGCCGACCAATAGATACGGGAATTCGGCCTTTATGGCCGCGGCGGTCTTCGCAAACAGATCATAGAACTCGCGCGGCGTCCCGTCCCAGAAGACATCGTAATTGGGTTCGTTCCAGATCTCCACATACCGCAGCGGGACGCCCGCCTGGCGGCTGAGTTCATCGTAGTGGCGCACCACCTCCACGGCGGCCTGCACCCAGTTATCGGGGTTGGTGGGGGCGCGCCGGTCGAGTTCTGGCTGGCCAGGCGCGGCATGCATCGAATCCCCCAGCCGCAGATAGGGTTCAAAGCCGCCCTCAAGAATGGCGGCAAAGACTTCATCACTGGCACGGAAATCGTAGGAGGCCGGGTCGTGCGGGTCGGCGTTCTGGTCGGGGTACATAACCGCCATATCCAGCGGGCCGCCCATATCGTGAGTGCGGATCATGGTCACGCCGACGCTGTGATACTGCCCGGTCAGCACAACGCCATCCCCCCGCTCGGCAGGCAACGGTCCGCCGCCCACGCCCAGCAATGGCGCCATCGTTCCCCCTGTGGGCACGCTATCAATGACCAGCAGGATTTGCGGGTTTTCAGGCGAGGTTGGCTCTGCCGGGCCAAACGCCAGCGAAGCCCCCACAAACAAGATCAACAACAGCAACGCTTTGCGAGACATCAAATCACCTCCACCGGGTTGTGCATATCCACCTAGAGCAGCTCTCTATCCGTCCGCCTGCCATGTACAATCATTTTCCACAAAAACTGTTCAGATTCTGTTTAGAAAATATTTGGTTATGATTTACGTTGTTGCAGGTGGATATCGCGGCACCGTGAGGCAGCACTTAACTTGCAGCGACGATCAGAATCACATCCAGGCACCGATGGTGCCTGTTCCTCGCATATCCCCAAGCAGCCAGGGCTTGACTTCCCTCAACAACGCACTCCACTCTTTTATCGTATAATGCCCGTATGAACACAACAACCGTCTCCCTCGACCCTGAAAAACAAACCCAGGCCAAACGCTACGCCTTGCTCCGCCGTTATCTATGGCTGATCGAAACGCTCTTCAGCCTGCTCTACGCCGCTATCTGGTTGACTTCCGGCTGGGCAAGGCAGCTACGCGCCGCACTGCAAGCCCGCACGACCAACGAGTTGATCCTGGTGGCCGCTTTCCTGGTCGTGTACGGGGGCATCTATGCCCTGCTCACCCTCCCGCTGAACTATTACGGCGGCTTTGTGCTCCCCCATCGCTTCGACCAGTCCACCCAAAACCTGAAGGAATGGCTGGTTGACCAGTTCAAGGGATTGCTGATCGCCGCGCCGCTCGGTCTTTTGATGATGGAGCTGGTCTACCTGGCGCTGCGTCTCACCGGCGACGCTTGGTGGCTGTGGACCACTGGGGGGATGCTGCTCTTCGGAGTAATCCTGGGCAACCTGGCCCCGGTGTTGATTATGCCCTTGTTCAACAAGTTCATCCCCCTGGAAGAAGAGCACGCCGACCTGGCGGCGCGTCTGATCGCCTTGGCAGAACAGGCGGGCACTCACGTACGGGGGGTCTACAAATTCGATATGTCGCGCCGCACCAAAGCCGCCAACGCCGCACTGACCGGCATCGGCAACACGCGCCGCATCATCCTGGGCGACACCCTGATCGACGAATTCACCCCTGACGAGATCGAAGCCGTTCTGGCGCACGAACTCGGACATCACGTCAACCACGATATGCCCATCCTGATGCTCTCCGGCACGCTGATCACCGCCGCGGGGCTGTACCTGGCCTCGCTGGTGATGAAATCGGCTGTGGCGTCTTTCGGCTTTTACAGCGTCGCCGACGTGGCCGCTTTCCCCGCCTTGATGCTGGTGATGCAGCTTTACAGCCTGGTCAGCCAGCCTCTCTCCAACGCCATCTCCCGCTGGCGCGAGCGACTGGCCGATGAGTACGCCCTGCGCGCCACCCAAAACGGTGAAGCTTTCGCCACCGCCTTCATCCGCCTGGCAATCCAGAACCTGGGCGAGGTTGATCCGCCGCGCTGGGTGGTATGGATGTTTTACAGTCACCCCCCGCTGAACGAGCGCATCCAAAAAGCACGTCACTGGCAGCCTGCCTCTTCCTGATCTGGCATCCATCCTGCAACTGCCGGGATACGCACGATTTACGCTATAATACCTGCAGTGACTAATCGCCTTTCCCTCCACCTTCTGTGAAAGGAGAAGCACATGAAGAAGAGAATGCACCCGCGTCACCTTATCCTCGGCCTGTTGATGCTCGCGCTGCTACTCGCACTGGCGCTCCCCGCGCCGGCGCAAGCCCAGGGAGAAGACTTCACCTGGATGCTGCTGACCGTCACCAACGAAAGCCAGTTCGACTATACGCTCTATCTGTATGGGGGCACCAATTACACCCTCGTTGTCCCGCCGAAGACCACCACCCAGTTTTTTGTGGACAAAGGATGGTACGCCTACTCGCAGGTGGCCTGCAACCTGACCACCAACGGCACCTTCGATTTCACCAGCACCCACTACACCATCAACGTGCCCATCTGCGGAGCGCCCCCTTCCAAGAGCTGGAACGCATCCTTGTATTACGACACGGCGACCGACATCCGCCCCATCCGCATTAAAATCCGCAACAAGACGCGCCTGCCCATCGAACTTTACGTCCGCACGCTGACCGAGCATCACTTCATGACCTTTGATCCGCTGGAGACGCAAGAACTGTTGCTCGACAACCAGGACGAGACATACGCTTACAGCTATGTTGCCTGCGGCGAGTTGCGCAGCGGCTACCTTCTGCCCCGCCGCGGCATCCCGTTCGACCTGGAATGCAGCGGAAGCAATAAGTAGCCACAGGAGCGCAACCTGCCGTGCTCCCGCCGCGCAGGAGTAATTTCCTTGTCAAAGGCAGGCGCATCTGCTATAATCCCGCCTGCCCCGGGCGCGTAGCTCAGCTGGTCAGAGCGCACGGTTCACATCCGTGAGGTCGGGGGTTCGAGCCCCTCCGCGCCCACTCTACTTACCCTTCACAAACACCCGGCAAGATAGCGCGTCAGGGTGTTTTGTGTTTTAATGACTCTGTTCTGAGGTAACCCACTATGACATCTCCTCCCCCCGCCCCAACCCAACCCAGCAAAAAACGCTGGTTGCTCGTCGCCTTACTCATCCTCGCCGCGCTGGTCATCGGCTTGCAGATCAGTGTCTGGTTGGTGCCGCAGCCTGCCGTCGGCATCATCCGCTTGCAAGGCGATATCTGGGCCGCCAGCGCCGAGTATCTCAAATTACAAATCGAGGAGGTTCGCAACACCCCAGGGGTCAAAGCCGTGGTGCTGGAAATTGATTCTCCCGGTGGCGAAGTGACCCCTACGCAAGATATTTACCTGGAAATCCAGAAACTGCGCGCCGAGATACCGGTGGTCGTCTCCATCAACAGCATGGCTGCCAGCGGGGGATATTACCTGGCTGTGAGCGGGGAGGCCATCTTCGCCAAACCCTCCTCCACCATTGGGAACGTGGGCGTCTGGGGGTTCATCCCTGACGACATCGGCGTCAACGAGACGGTGCTCGCCAGCGGCCCGTTCAAACTCACAGCGAGTAACCAGGCCGAATTCTTGCGCGAAATCGAGGGCATCAAACAAGAGTTTCTGTCAACCGTGGCGGCCAGCCGCGGCGACCGGCTCAACATCTCTACAACAGAGCTGAGCCAGGGTTTGGCCTACCCCGGACGCGAAGCGCTGCGCCTGGGGCTGATTGACCACCTGGGCAGCCGCTCCGATGCCATCGAGGCGGCGGCAGAAATGGCCGGCATCGTCAATTACGCCATCGTGGATATCGAGGCTCGCGTATACCAGCAACTTCTGGAAACCTATTCCACCACAGATTGGATCGGCGCCGCCGATCCGGCGACAGGGCAACGCCCGCAGCTGCCTCCGGGCATCTACCTGCTCTACGATGAAAACCTGATCGGAGGGACGCCGTGAACTCCGCCAAGCGCAACACTCGTTGGCTGCTGATCGTGACGTTATTGCTCCTGCTCCTCCCCACCGCGGGGAGGGCGTTGTGGTTCTATCGCGGGAATTATCAACCCCCGGAGATCGCCAGTATTGACGAGTTCCAAATCAGCCTTCCAGCCACCACGCCTAACCTCTTCAACGATCAACCCCGCCCTGCCGCCTTCCGCAGCCGGGTGGTGATTGACCTCGCCCACGGCAACAACCTCCACATCGACGACCTCACCCCCCTGCGCGACCGTCTGACGGCGCGCGGCGCAAAGGTCATCAACGCCGAAAACAGCGCCGATCTCATCGACGCCTTGCGGGGCGCAACTGCGCTGGTCGTCATGGCCCCCACAGAAACCTTCTCCCCATCCGAGTTACAAGCGGTGCAAGCGTTCGTTCAGGACGGCGGCCGCCTGTTAATCGCCGCCGACCCCACCCGCCCCGCCTCAACACCGGACAAGACCGGCATCAACGATCTCTACGATATCTTCTTCCCCCTCAGCGCGGTGCCCGCCGTCAACAGCCTGGCGAACGCCTTCGGCATCCTCTATTTTGACGATTACCTCTACAACCTGGAAGAAAACGCCGGGAATTACCGCAACGTGCGTTTCAACACCCTGGAGGAACACCCGCTCCTCGAAGGCGTAGAAAACCTGGTTTTCTTCGCCTCGCACTCCCTCCAAAGCAATGGCACCTCGCTCATCACCGGCGATGAAAACACGCTTTCGCCCCGCAGAATGGGAGAAACCGACCTCAGCGCCGCCGTGATCACCAGCGAAAACCGGGTGCTGGCGCTGGGAGATTTTACCTTTCTGACCCCCTCCTATCACACCATCGCCGACAACGACCGTTTCCTCAGCAACATTGCCGATTGGCTGGGAGAGGATAGCCGCGCCTGGGATTTGTGGGATTTCCCCTACCTGTACACCCAACCAATAGACCTGATCCAGATTTCCGCAGACCCGCTGGCCCCGCGGCTGATCGCCGATTTTGGGGCGCTTCAAACCGAATTTGCCTCCGCAGACCTCACCCTGACCCTGAGCGCATCCCCCGCTGAAGGGCATGATTCGCTCATTGTGGGCACTTACCAGGATAGCAAACAAGTCGCCGATCTGCTCAAAGCGGCAGGCGTCACGATTACCCTGCCGCAGGAAAACACCGCCACGCCCGAAGCCGACAGCACCCCATCCGAGGTAAACGACGGCGCCACAAGCAGCATCACCATTGCAGGCATGGGCACGGTGGGCATGGAAGGAATTGCGCTCTACGTACTTGATCGCCGCAGCGAGGCCACCAGCCTGCTCGTACTGGCCGAGGACGGCGAAGCCCTCGTCGATGCCCTTGTGCGCCTCCTGCAGGGCGAGGTCAACAGCTGCCTGAAAGCGGAGGGGCTGATGCTGTGCTCCAACGGCAAAGGCTCCAGAGGGCTGGGCCTCGGCGACAGTGACAAGGGCAAAAGCCAGGCTCGTGACGGCGAGGTGAACATCCTCATCATCGCCAACGACGACGGCGCCAGGGGAAAACGCACTTCTGCCAACGAATTCGAAGCCGCCCTGAAAAGCGAATACGCTGTCACCGTCTGGTCGCTGGATAGAGACGGCGTTCCCAACGAAGAAGACCTCAGCGGCTACGATGTTTATATCGTCTCTACCGGCGATTACGAATCCGAAGCCACAGACAATGACATCCTGAACCTGCTGGATGAGACCGCCGGGTTGCTGCTCTTTGGGGCGCAGCCGTTTTACACCTTTGATAGCGGCACTTTCGCCCCCGTCAACGATATCGAAGTAAAAGACGACACCCATCCCCTGACCGACGGATTCCGGGAGGGCGAGGTGTTCTCGCTGACCGCTTCAGAAAGCAAAGTTCCCGCGCTGGTCATCGACGTGGAAGAGTGGTTCAACAATCATGGCACCGCCCAAAGCACGGTGGTGCTGATGCGCGGGCCAGAGAGCGAAGAGCCCGAAGCCGCCTCGCTGATCGCCCTGGAAGACTCTGAGACCAACCAACGCATCGTCCTGGGGTTCTTCGCCTTCTACCGCCTGCCCACCGACGTGCAGGAAACCCTCGCCCTGAACGCCGTGGCCTGGCTGTTGGAACAATAACCACAGAGAGGCGCTGTGCTAAAATGTCATCATGGACGCCCTGCCCAGCAACGTACAAACCACCTCCCCTCAGTTTCAAGAAAACAGCGCCTATCATCGGCGGCTGGTTGCGGAATTGACCCAGCGCCTGGCGCGCGTCCGCCAGGGCGGCAGCGAAAAGGCCCGCAAGCTACACCGCTCGCGCGGCAAGCTGCTGGCGCGCGAACGCATCGACCGCCTGCTCGACCCCGCATCGCCTTTCCTGGAGCTCTCTCCACTGGCCGCCTGGGAGCTGTATGACAACGCCGTCGCCGCTGCCGGCATCGTCACCGGCATCGGGCGCGTCTCCGGCCGCGAGGTGATGATCATCGCCAACGATGCCACCGTCAAAGGGGGCACCTACTTCCCTATGACGGTCAAAAAACACCTGCGCGCCCAGGCCATCGCCGAGGAGAACCACCTGCCCTGCATCTACCTGGTGGACTCCGGCGGGGCTTACCTGCCCATGCAAGACGAAGTCTTCCCCGACGCCGACGATTTCGGGCGCATTTTTTACAACCAGGCGCGCATGAGCGCCAAAGGTATCCCGCAGATCGCCGCGGTGATGGGCTCGTGTACCGCAGGCGGCGCCTACGTCCCGGCGATGAGCGACGAAGCCATCATCGTCAAAGGGACAGGGACGATCTTCCTCGGCGGGCCGCCGCTGGTCAAAGCGGCCACCGGCGAAGATGTCAGCGCCGAAGAATTGGGCGGGGCCGATGTGCACACCCGCCTCTCCGGCGTGGCCGATCACTTCGCCGAAGACGATGACCACGCCATCGAAATGCTGCGCGACATCATCGCCAGCCTGAACGAACGCCCCCAACTTCATGTGGAAATCGCCCCTCCCGAAGATCCGCTCTACCCCCCGGAGGAAATTTACGGCGTGCTGCCGACCTCCTTCCGCGAAGCGTACGATGTGCGCGAGGTGATCGCCCGCCTGGTGGAC
>WFTY01000195.1 GCA_015485245.1 Anaerolineales bacterium
CCGTCATACCAGAAGACATAAGCCAGCCCGGAGCAAATCACGCCCAGGAAGAGCACTCCCATCCAACCAGGACGGGTAAGGCGGGGGATTTCCGACAGTCCCACGCCGCCGGGGGCAAACATCGCCAGCGAAACAATCAGCCAACCAAAGCCCATCACATAGAGCATCATGCGGGCCGCAGGGTGCTGTTTCAAACCACGGCGCGAGAGCACAGAGAAGATCGCCCAATTCGGCGCGCTGGCCAGGATGTACAGGTTGCCCGGCATGCCCTCTTGCTGCCAGCCCAAGGCGCTGAGATCGCCGCCGGTGACCACCAGGGCGACGCCGAAGGCGGCCAGTAAAATCCCGGCGATTTGCACCCACATCAAGGCCTCCCTCAACACCAGCCAGCCAAGCAAGGCCATGAAAATCGGCGTGGTCGCGACAATCCAGGCGGTGGTGGAGGCCTGCGCGGTTTGCAAACCGGTGGCCTGCAACCACTGGTGATAGGCAATACCGATGAAGCCCAGCAGGGCAAAATAGCCCAGTTCCGCGCGGGCGGGGAGCGCCAGTTGACCGCGGGCAGCCACCACCGCCCCAATCACCAGCACCCCCATGCCAAAGCGAAGCCACACCACCGTCACCGGCGAGGCATCACGCAAAGCAAACTTGGTGGCGATGAAAGATGCGCCCCAGGCAACCACGGCGAACACCAACTTCAGCAACACCACACCGGAGGGCTTGTCCGCCCTCACAGAGGCAGCAGCGGACGTGTCCACGGGATCGATACCAGGATTACCACCACAGCCAGCGTCAACCACAAAGCCACTTTACGGAATTTGACCTCGGCAGCGAGGTCCTTTTTGGCCTGAGCGCTGGCAATATGGGTAAACACTACAGCCACCACCATGGGGATGATGTGATCCATCCAGAAGCTTCCCAGGTTGGCAAAGCCTTTGAGCAACAAAAGCACGATCCCCAGGAGCATCTGCACATCCACGCTGATGGTGAAGATCAAAAGCGCCCGGCCGTCCACAGGCTCCCATTCCCGCCCGCCAAACCGGCCGCGGTAGGCGCGAAAGAGAGCGAACAACAACGCCAGTAAAACAACCCAACGTACAAGGCTGTGCAACACCAACACAAACTGCAACATCTATGCCTCCAGATTCTCAATACGTTACACCTAAATTCGCGATCTCAACCAGGCTATCGGCGGCGTCTGCGGCGTGGGCGACGGATCGGCGGGGCATCGTACGGCCCATAGCGTGAGGGTTTCGCCGCCCGGTACATCAATGAATACAGGATCACCAGCACACCATAACCGATCAGCAAAAGAACAAAGGCCACCAAAAGGTTGGCATACAGGTAAGGGACGCTACCCAGTAAAGGGAGGTTCACCGCCTGCGCCATTTCCGCAGGGATCGGATACCATCCCGCGGAAAGGTCGGCCTGCACCAAAAGCGTGGCGCCTGCGTAGGCCATCATCGGCAGCAAGATGAGCATCACACAGCCAATCCCCCGCCAAATCGGGTGGATGCCGGCGCGCTTTACCGTTTTGCGCTGCTCAAAGAAATTATCCCTACCCATGAGCTTTCTCCATCTGAGCAGCTTTCTCAATCGCCTCAACAATCTTGTAATACCCTGTGCAACGGCACAGGTTTCCAGTAACCGCCTGTTGAATCTGATCGCGGCTGGGGCGCGGCCACTCTTCGAGCAGCTTGGCCGCCGACATCGCGAAACCGGGCGTACAATAGCCGCACTGTACCGCGCCGGCTTCTACAAAGGTTTCCTGAACAGGATGCAGGTGGGCGTTCTCCTTTAACCCTTCCACGGTGACGATCTCGGCGCCGTGAGCGCGCGGCGCTGGGACCAGGCAGCTCATCACCGCCACGCCATCGAGAAAGACAGTGCATGCGCCGCACTCGCCCTCGGCGCAGCCTTCCTTGGTGCCGATCAAACCGGCCTGATCGCGCAGTAGATGCAGCAGCGTGGTGTCCTGCCCATGAGCAAACGTATAAGGCCGCCCGTTGATCGTGGTGTGGATGGCCTGCTCCGCGTGGATGACTTCACCGTCGGCGTGCCCGGCCGCCTCCCCGGGAGAGGCCTGCCCCCACAACAACACCGGCTGATCGGGAAACCCATGGCGTTCCTCGCCCCGGGCAATTGCCTGCAAGCCGCGGGCGATCAACACGCGCGTCATCTCACGGCGATAAGCCGCCGAGCCGCGGATATCATCAATCGGGCGGGCGGCTTCCATCGTCAGACGGGCAGCCGTGGCGATAACATCATCCGTCAGCTCTTTCCCTTGAAGATGAGCCTCCGCTTCCGGCGCGTGGATGATCGTAGGGGCGACCGCGCCGAGCGTGATCGCGGCTGCGCCCACCCTGTCGCCGTCAAAATCCAGCAACATGGCGACATCCACCACTGAGATAGCCTGCGAACGCCGCAAACCGAGCTTGAGGAAGGTGCCGCGCTGGCTCGCCTTCATCGCAGGAAAAGCAATATCCACCAGCATCTCATCGGGGCGCATCACCGTGCGGCGCACGCCAAGGTAGAACTCCTCCAGCGGCACCACGCGCGCGCCCATTTGGGAACGCAAGGTCACGCGCGCGCCCAGCGCCATCAGCGGCGTGATGGTATCGTTGGCGGGCGAAGCGGTGATCAGGTTGCCGGCCACTGTGCCGCGGTTGCGGATTTGCGGCGCGCCAACTTCCCAGGCCGCTCGCGCCAGCGGGAAGGCGCGCTCACGGATCAACGCCGAGGCCACACAATGATTGTGCGTGACCATTGGCCCCAGGTGAATCCAACCATCCTCGTCCAGCTCAATGCGATCCAGGCCCGGGATGCGGGTGATATCCACCAGCACATCAATCCCCTGGCGCACACCGCGCTCGATCTCCAGGATCAGGTCAGTGGCTCCGGCGACGATGCGAGCGCGCTCGCCGTGACGGGCCAGCGCTTCCAGCGCCTCATCAATTGATTGCGCGTTGAGATAGGTTTTCCACATAGGTTCTCCAACAGAGTTCATCGCTAACGTTCCGACATCGGTTTGCCGTCCCCGCCGCCACGCAACATGATGATCTCCGCCATGATGCTGACAGCGATCTCCTCAGGGGTCTCGGCGTTTAATTCTAACCCAATCGGCGAGCGCACGCGGGCGATCTGCTCCTCGGGGACGTGTGCGGCGAGCAGCTTCTCGCGCGTCGCCAGCCAGCGGCGGAGCGAGCCAATCACGCCGATATAAGCCGCGGGGCTTTGCAGCAGCTCCGGCAGGCAAGCGGCATCTACGTCCACGCCGCGAGTGGTCAGGGCGATATACGTCCAGGCGGTAATCTCCACAACCTGCGCCAACGCCGCGGGTTCCACACAATGATAGGCGTCAGCGTCTGGCACCGCTTCCGGGTTGCAGAATTCCGCCCGGTCGTCGCTGAGCACCACGCGGAACCCCAGCCATTTCGCCAGGTGGGCCAGCGCGCGCCCCACATGCCCGCCGCCGACCACCAACAGCACCGGCCGGGGGGCCAGCGGTTCAACGTAGATCTCCACCTGCCCGCCGCAAATCCCAGGGTCGCCCCTGGCTGGATCAGTCATGCTGTACTCCAGCAAACGAGGTTGACCGCTTTCCAGCGCATCAAGCGCAACGGAGATCACGCGGCTCTCCATCTGGCCTCCGCCGATGGAGCCAAGGATACGCCCATCAGGGTACACCAGCATCTTGCTGGCGCTGCGCCGCGGCGTAGACCCCCGGGAGCGCACCACAGTGCACAACACCGCCGCCCGCCCGCTGGCCTCCAGCTCAGCAAGTGCCTGATAAATCGTCTGCGTCATACGAATCTTCAGCTCCCTAAGAGACTCAATACCACCGGCAACAATTGCTTTTTGCGCGAGACCACGCCTTTGGCATGCCGCGTGCCGTCATCCTGCAGGGGGTAAGGCAAATCATCCAGGATCGGCGGTGGATTGCTGAGCACCAAGCGGCTGGAACCGCGCACCACATCCGTGACCATCAGCATGGCGAAATCCAACCCGCGGCTCCGACGCAGCTCATCAAGGGCCTTTGAAAGCGCCCCCAGATGTTCGCGCAGTTGCAGCA
>WFTY01000196.1 GCA_015485245.1 Anaerolineales bacterium
GCAACAGACCTGCAAAGCCGATGATGGCGTTAAGGGGGGTGCGCAGTTCGTGTGTGGTACGTTGTAGAAAGGCTGTTTTGGCTTCCAGGGCGCGGATCAGTTGTTGGTTGCTGTGTTGTAGTTCCTGGTTGGCGCGTTGTAACGCCGCGTTGGTTTGGCCGTGCAGGCGGGCGTTTTCCAGGGCGATGGCTACCTGGCTGGCGAACACCTGCGCGACGGCGATGTCGCTTTCCATCAGGTTGTTTCCCCAGAAGATCAGCGCGCCGATGACCTTCCCGTGCGCCATCAGGGGTAGCGCAAAGCTGGCGGTTGTTTCGGATATCGCCGACATTTTCAAAGCCTTTTGGGCGGCGGCATGGGTGAACCGCGGCAACGCCCTAACCACCCCTGCCATGGTTTCTGCTGGGGTGATGAAGACGGGGCGGCGTTCTTTTATCAACCTGGAGTAATACATCGTGTTGTCTGCCGTCAGGCGGTAACCAAGCACGCTGATGCCCAGCTTTTTTAGTTGGGCGAGAACCGCGGGGGAGATGGATGAATATCGAATTTCGAGGGCCTCTTCGCCAGGTACAAGGCGGGCAATGATGTAATGAAAGCCAATCTTGAGCATCTCGGCTCGCAGGCGCTGGAGGATTTCTTCCAGCTCCAGCGTTTGTTGGAGCTGAATCCCTACCTCACCCAACGCGGTGAGAAAGGAGTTCGTGCGCTCCAGTGAGTGGGTGTATGCCTGCAGCGCTTCCTCGGCCCGACGTCGCTCGGAGATATCGTGGATGATGGCGACAAACACCGGTGGCGTTTCACTCTCCACCAGGGAGATCTGCACTTCGACCGGATACAATGAGCCATCTTTGCGTTGGTGCAGGGTTTCGAAGTGGATTTTTTCTTGCTCCCCAGCGCGTAGAGGGCGCAGCAAGGCCTCAAAAGCTTCCAGGTCGAAAGCCGGTTTGAGATCTATGGGCCTGCGTTGTTTTAGCTCTTCAAGGGAATATCCCAGGTTCATCCTGGCCCCTCGGTTGGCGCGGATGAAATGTAGCGTTTCCGCATCAAAGATGTAAATCTCGTTGGACGCCTCGTCCAGGATGCGCCCCATGTGGCTGGTGGCGGCCTCGGCTTGCTGGCGTTTGTGGATCAGCTCCAGCGTCTGGCGGTGGAGCTGGCGGGTGCTTTGCACTTGGCGGGTTAATTCGCTGGCATCCTGGATGGCGAAGAGGGCGTCATAGCCTGAACCGTTGGGCAGGGCGCTGACTGTAATTTTCTGGATGAGGTCGGTGCCGTCGGGGCGTTGTGCCGGAATCAGGTCGCCGTGCAATTGAGAGGAAAAGACCACCGGCGGGCCGTTCTGGAAGATGGTCGCCAAACGATCTGCGTAGGGTGGTTGTGTCAGTTTCGGCAGGTGTTTGCTGAGCGGGAAGCCAACGACCTCGTTGCGCGCCAGCCCGGTCCACTCTTCCAGGCGGGCGTTCCATCCCCAGATCATGCCGTCGGCTCCCAAAATGAATATTCCTAACGGCAGGTGATCGAATACGGTGAAGTCTGCTCTCACAATGCTCACGCAGTGTATGCGCCCCCCTCGCCGATTTGGGTAATGAGTTTTTTCAACGAAGTCGTTTCGAGGATGATGTACAGGTGCCCGGTGATATGATGAGCCTGGATGCTGAAGACCGCGTTGGCCAGCAGGCGCGACATCGGCGTCTCCGGCCCGGGCCCCGTGAGGACTTGCTGCCTGGGCCCTTCCTGATATGCCGGGAAGGAAAAGCGCAAATTGGAGCCGAGCAGGTTGCTGATGGTGCTCATCAGGCTGTTGAGGACGATGTTGCCGATCTCCGTCAGGACGCCGATGCGCAGGTCGTCCATGGCGTAGCTTTGATGTTCGTAGGCCTCGCCCGAAACCAGGGCGACGAGTTTGGCCGCGCTCTCGGGGGGGAAGAGTAACGCGGTGCGCCCATTGAAATCGCGGCTGAAGCGCGACCATACCGCAGCCAGCTCCGTTGGCAGGTTTTCGCGCTGCCAGA
The DNA here is from genome assembly GCA_015485245.1 of Anaerolineales bacterium. Lineage (GTDB taxonomy): Bacteria > Chloroflexota > Anaerolineae > Anaerolineales > UBA11858 > J130. The sequence continues at coordinate 2,013 of WFTY01000196.1, forward strand.
GTTCTTCCAGCGCTGCTTCGCTTTCCAGGACGTATACTGTGGGGACGCGCAGCTCGATGTGCGCGCTGAGCATCTGGTTGAGCAGGTTGGCGGCGCGTCCCATACCAATATTGATGAGCTCGGTGATGATGTCAATGTCGTTCGCGTTCAGTTTCATGGGGTTCCCTCTAAGGCTTGTTGGAGCGTCTCTTCCAACGTTTTGATGCGCAGTCGTCAATCATCATGATGTGTGTCATACGATCATCTCTCCCATTACCTGTGGGCAGGCGCCTTGTCCGTTGGCGGCGAATTGCCGGTCAGTGGCAGGGTGACGAAGAAAGTTGTGCCTTTCTTTATTTCGCTTTCAAACCAGATGCTCCCCGCGTGCAGGTGAACCAGTTGGCGGGTGAGCGCCAGTCCAAGCCCGGTGCCCTCGTGGGCGCGGTTGAGCGGACTTTCAATTTGCTCGAACTCTGAGAATACTTTTTCAAAGTCTTGTGGGGCGATGCCGATGCCTGTGTCGCGCACTGAGAGCAGCAACGCGGGGAAGTTGTGTGCCTGGATGACGGCTGGCGGGGCCGTCTCGGGAAGCTCGTCTACGATGGCGTACTGCACACAAATTTCTCCGCCTTTGGGGGTGAATTTAATCGCGTTCGTGAGCAAATTGAGCACGATCTGGCGCAGACGGACGGGATCGGCCTGAACGACGATGTCCTCCCGCGGCAGCTTGCTGACCAGTTGAAGCTCGCGCTCGGCGGCCTGGTTTTGCACCAGGTTGATGGCGCTGGTGATGACCTCCAATACGGGGATGTGCTGGGTGTGCAGGCTGAGTTTTCCGGCCTCAACCTTGGCCAGATCGAGCACATCGTTGACCAGGGCAAGCTGGTGATCGGCGCTTTCGAGGATGTTATCCACAAAGCGAACCTGTTTCTCGTTCAACGGCCCGGTGCGTTTTCGCCGCAGCAGGTTGGCGAATCCCATGATGGCGTTGAGCGGCGTGCGCAGTTCATGACTCATGCGGTTGATGAATTCGGTTTTTGCCTGGGTGGCGCGTTGCAGTTCGCGGTTGGCGTTATCCAGGGCGTTGGCCTGTTGTTGCAGCCGTTCATGAGCGCGGGCCGCTGCCAACCCCAACGCCGCCTGGTTAAGCAGCATTTGCAAGGTGTCGGCGTCGATGGAGTCGTCTTCGACCACAAGCATCGCCAGTGTTCTTTCCTGTACTTGCACGGGGTGCATCAGCCAGCGGTCGAAGACCTGGTCGCAGTAGGTTTCGCCGGTGTACCCCGTGCGCCATATGCGTTTCCCCCTCTTCCAGGCCTGGAAGAGAGGTTCGGTGTTATCGCCGGGGCGGATGCTTTCCTCCGGGGGCAGGTTGATCCCCGCCTGTGCCGCCAGGATCAGGCGAGGAGGGGCCTCGGTTTCAACGCATAAATCGGTGATCCACAAGGCGCTCTTGGTTACACGGAATTCGTGCTTCAGGCCGCTGATTAACACCTGAGCAGCGTCCCTCAATGTGGCTGCTCCCATCAGGCTGCTGACGATGCGGTTCATGCCTACCACATGGTTGGATTGCTCAAAAAGCAGTTCGGCGGCGTGTTGGGCTTCATCGCGCTGTTTTTTCGCCTCCGCAAAGGAGCGCGCGTTTTCCAGCGCCAGGGCGAGCTGGTGGGCGATGGCGCTGAAGAGCTGTTCTTCGCTTTCCCCAAAGGCTCGCTGCACGTCGCTATCGATGGAGAGTACGCCGAAAAAGCGCTCCTGGCTTTGAATGGGGACAACCAGCGCCGAGCGGGCGCGTGTCGAGACGCTGCTGCTATAGTAACGCGGCTCCTGACTGATATCGGGCACGTTTAGCAAGCGGCGCTGGGCGGCCACCCAGCCGGAGAGCCCTTCATCGGGGATGTGCAGGCGCAATTTGGGCACCAGAGGATGTTCTCCCCCGGCGGCGACTTTGAAAACGATTTCGTCGCCCTCCAGCAGGCCGATGGCGACAAAGTAGTAGAGCAATTCATCGCGAATCAAATCCGCCACCGTTTGCAGCAGATCGTCCATTTCCAGGGTGGTGGCGATGCGCTGGGCGATGGTGTTCAGGATGTATAGCTGGCGGTTGGCGGTTTGCAACTCACTGGTGCGGGCGGCGACGCGCGCTTCCAATTCGTCTGCGTGCTGGCGGATTTGCTCATCGAGGCGCGTTTTGGCGATTGCCAGGGCGAGCTGGGCGGCGGCCTGTTCGCCGCGGGCGATCTCCGCTTTGGTAAAGTTGCGCGGCTGGGGGTAGCCTACCAGCAGCGCGCCGAGGGGTCTCTCGTTGGCGATCAACGGCAGGCCCAGCATGCCGTGCAGAGAGGGCACCTGGGCGCGAGCGCGGGCGGCGATTTGCTCCGAGTTTTGCAGGTCTTCCAGCACGATGGCGTGGCCGGAGCGCAGCACTATCTCCGTCAGGGAGGTTTCACCCTGTTTCAGATACAGGGGAAGCTCTTTCTCCGCGTATTCCTCGGGTGGCAGTGTTGTGGCGATGGGGGTGAGCAGCCTGTTGGCTTCGTCCCAGGTGGCAATGGCGATGCTCTCTGTCTGAAAGACCTCTTTCAAACGGTGCACCAGGGCTGTCAGCGCGTCTTCGGCGGAGGAGGCGTTGAGCGTGGTCAGGGTGATGTCGTTGGGCGTGTTCAGGAAGCGTTCCTGGGTGTGCCGCTGAATGGCGACACCCAGGGTGTTCGCCGCGGCGAGCAGGGCGTCGGCTTCTACAATGCTCCAGCGGCGCTCGCGCGTGCAATCGTCAAAGCCGATGAAGCCCCACAGGTGTTCCTCGACGAAGATTGGGGCGATGGCCAGCGAGAGGATGCTTTGGGCTTCCAGGATTGCGCGCTCATCTGGAGGCAGGGTGTAGACTGCGCCGGAGACCATCTTCCCCTGGCGCAAAGTTTCCACCCAGCGGGGGAGGTTCTGGCTGAAGGGGAAATCCTGCAAGTCGGGATGGTCAATCTGGGGTTGGATGCCGTCGCGCACCCATTCGTAGCGCTGGCTGGTCAGCAATTCGCCATCGGCGCGCCGGTGATTCTGGAAGATGTAAACCCGATCTGCCTCGGCGGCTTCCCCTAACCGGGTCAGCACTGCCTGGATGTCTTTCTCCCACCAGGTGCTGTGCAGAAACGCGCTGGCGGCGAAGTTGACCGCTTCAATGATCGCTTCCCGCCGCTGCTCGGTTTCCGCCAGCCTGGCGCGTTCCAGCGCCTGGGCGGTTTCGTTGGCGATTAGCGAGAGCAGCCGGATGTCGTCTTCGCTCCAGACGCGTGGCTGGCGTTCGTTGACCACCAGCGCGCCCAGGGGATGCCCGTCCATCAGCATGGGGACGATCAGGCGGGCGACGACTCCCAGGGCGCTCACGGGATAGGGAGCGCGGTTGTCGGGTTGTTGGCGTGCGTCAGGGATGGCCACCGCGCGGCGGGCCAGGATGGCGCGGCCCATGTCTGTGGAGTCATCAACCGGGACGTGGTGTACTTCTTTCCAGCCATCCGTCGGCCAGCCGTGCTGCGCGACGATGGAGAAATGGGCCTTTTCGGAGTCCAATAGCGTGATGATAGCCAGTTCGGCTCTCAGGGAATGGGCGGCTTCTTTTACGGCGATTTCCAGCACGCCTTGTGATGTGCGCGTGTCGAGCAGGGACTGTGAGAGGCGTAGCAGGGCGTTCTGCTCGTTGATGTGGCGGGCTTTGGCTTGTTCGTGTAGTTGGGCGCGTGTGACGGCGACGGAGACCTGGTGCCCGATGGTGGTCAGCAGGCGCAGGTGTTCTGGTGTGAAGGAAAGCGAATTTTCGGCAGCCAGGTTGATGATGCCGATTTGTTGTTCGCCGTCATATAGCGGGATGCTGGCGTGTATCCGCAAACCCTGGACGGGATTCTCCTGCAACCGCTGGCAGTCCAGGATGTTGACGGAAGAGCCTAGAGTGCCCCCCAGCAACGCCAGCTGGCAGGAGCATGGCGTCTTGCGCTGTTCGAGATCAGCCATCAGCTCTGGCGGCAGGCCGCGCGCGGCAGCCATTTGGAAGCTACCGTTCTGGTTGTTGTACAGGAACACCCAGGCGGAGCGCAGCTTAAACAACTTCGTCAGGTGCTCGAGGGTGCCCTCGAGCAATTGGGAGATGTTCAGCGTGTGGTTGAGGGTCGCCGCGATGGTGTTGAGCATCTCCAGGTCGCGGTTGCGTTGCAACACTGCTTGCGTCGCCGCGTGGCGAACCGTGATGTCTTGATAGTGGAGGATGATGCCCTCGACGGCGGGATCGGCGAGGCAGTTGCGGGCGGCGACTTCCAGCAAACGCCATTTGCCGTCTTTATGCTGTGCGCGTATGCTGAAGGTGACCGGGTCTTCTGGATGGCGGTATAGCTTTGTCAAAGCGGCGCGCGCTGTGGGAACGTCTTCGGGGTGAACCAGTTCCAGCGGATCTCGGTTGAGCCGTTCTGCGGCGTCATAGCCCAAAACGTGCTCCATCACCGGGCTGACATAGCGGGTGATCCCCTCGGCGTCAAGGACCAGGAAGACATCCTGAGTGTTTTCGGTCAGGGCGCGGAAGTATTCCTGCGAACGTTTCAGGGATTCTTGCAGGCGGGCGTTTTCGATGGCGACGGCCAGCTGGTTCGCCAGCGTGCCCAGAACTTTGATGTCTTCCGCGGTAAAAGCCCCTTCCTTTTCGCTTTGAACAGTCAGCGCGCCGATGGGCTGATCCTGGAAGATCAGCGGCAGCGCCAGCTCCGAGCGCGCCTCCGGAAGGTGGGGGTTTTTGAAGTGCACGGCGTCTTTTTCGACGTCCAGGGCGATGCGCGCGCGCCGATGGGCGATGCACCAGCCAATCATGGACTCGTCGCCGATGGACAGGCAGTGTCCCTCCGCCAGCATACGATCTCCGGCTTCGCCCGTCCCAGCGCGCAGCACGGCCTGTTCACCGGCTTCGTCCAGCAGGAAGAGACCGACATAGTAGAAGCCAAACTGTTCCTGTACCAGAGTGACCGTTTGCTGGATCAGGGTTTGCAGATCCTGGATGGAGCTGGCGGCCCGGGCGACTTCGGCCGCAGTGTGCAATTGGGCGTTGCGGCGCGCCAGAGCCTGGATATCGTTTGTGGGAGCAACCGCTTGTGACGAGATGTTCGTTTTCATGCCTACACTTGTTCAGGTTAACAGGTTTTCCACCATGGCGAGTAGCTCAACGGGTTTATAGGGCTTGGCCATGCAGGCGTTGGCGCCCCAGGCTAAAGCCTGCTCACGTTCGTGCGGATCGGCTTCCGCGGAAAGCGCCAGGACAGGCAAGGCCTCCCAGGCCGGTTGTGTGCGCAGCGTTTGCAAGACCTCCAGGCCGCTCATACCGGGCATGTCGAGATCCAGGATGAGCAGCGCGATGGCGTCTTGTTCAGCGAGGATGTCCAGCGCTTGCTGGCCGTTTTCGGCGTTGATGATTTTGTAGCCGTGTGTGTTCAGGATGAATGTCAGCATCTTGCGTAAGCTGGGTGAGTCGTCGACGATCAGGATAATTGTGGTCATAGAGTTTTCCCTTGCTGGGCTTGCATGGAGGCCGTGGTTCCGAATGTTGATTCTGGCCATCAGCAGTATGCGGTTGACCACAAAACGTCCTGATGGGGTACGAATTTAGTATCTATCCGCAAATTCAGAAAGGCGCCGGATTTCGCGAAACGCAACCGACGGCGCTATTCTCGGATAGGCTCTTAGTTGTTGATTTGCTCAGCGTCAATGAACGGTTGTTCTCATAGCGTTATCGGATGAGCCTGGCGGTCGAGGCCAGGGAGGTGTGGTTTTCAATATTCTTCGGCGCAGATGCGGTCTAAGTGGAAAGTGAAGATTTCTACCAGTTGGGGGTCAAATTGGGAGCCGGCTTTGTCCTGCAGCTCGTTCAGGGCGACCTGTGGGCTCAGGGCTTTTCGATAAGGCCGGTCGCTGGTCATGGCGTCGAAGGTGTCGCACACGGCGATGATGCGCGCGCCCAGGGGGATGTGTTCGCCCGCCAGGCCGTCGGGGTAGCCGTCGCCGTCCCAGCGTTCATGGTGTCCGCGCACCATTGGGCCAACGGAGACGCCAAAGCGCAGCGGCTGCACGATCTGTGCTCCCAACACGGTGTGCGTTTTGATGATCTCGTATTCCTCTGCGGTCAGCTTGCCGGGTTTGCGTAGAATGGTGTCGCTGATGCCCACTTTGCCAATATCGTGGAGGATGCCGCCATAGCGCACATCGCGCTGCCCGGTGGCGTCCAACCCCGCGAGCTGGGCGAGGCGTTCCGTGTATTGCGCCATGCGTTTGAGGTGCTGGTCGGTGTACTGGTCTTTGACCTCCACAACGTTGGCGAGCGCGAAGAGGATCTTTTCGGTCTCTTCTAGCTGATTGTGCAGGTTCTTGACGCGGATGGAGGCTTTGACGCGCGCCAGAAGCTCGCCCTCGTTGAAGGGCTTGCTGAGGAAATCGTCGGCGCCGGCCTCCAGCGCCTGGATGCGGCTCTCTACGTCCGACAGAGCGGTCAGCATCACCACGGGGATTAAACGCCATTGGGGGTGATCTTTGATGCGTCGGCAGGTTTCATAGCCGTTGATGCCGGGCATCATCACGTCCAGCAAGATGGTGTCCACATCGCGGTTGGCGAGGATATTGAGGGTTTGAGCGCCGTTTTCGGCCTCAACGATCTGATAACCCTCATCGAAGAGCAGCTCAGAAGCCAGCTCGCGATTGAGAGGGTTGTCATCCGCCACCAGAATGGTGGGGTGTGCGTTAGGGGAAGAGATGGTGTTTAGAGTCATAGTTCAGTCGCGCTATTCTTTGCGTCGGGTTCTGCCTTCAGCATAGCACAATACCAGGGCTGTAAAGTATCAAAAAGGTATCAGTTTGCCTTTCCCGGCGGTGATAGAATTACGGGAAAAGGCGCCCAAGCCTGGCGGGTTGGTTCTGGCGGGCAAGAGGAGAATGAAAGGGTCAGACGGAGGCAGATGACTTCAAAAAAGGACATCATCATCGGCGGCGGGATCATCGGTGTGGCTGCTGCCTATTATCTGGCGCAACAGGGGCGGGAGGTGGTGTTGTTGGAGAAGGACGACCTCGCCGCGGGGAGTTCCCTGTCTCTTATACA
>WFTY01000197.1 GCA_015485245.1 Anaerolineales bacterium
AACGTGGTCAGGCCGGGGTGGTCGGACATCTGCGCCCGGAAAAGCGTCATCGCGACGTCGCCGGTTCGCACCTCGCCCACGATCAACCAGCGCGGGGACATCCGCAGGGAATCGTCCACGCCATCCGCCTGGCGGTAGGGCGGAACATCCACGCCAGGCTGCGCGGGCCAGGCCTCCAGCGTGACCACGTGGGGATGATCGAGGAAGATTTCTTCCGGGTCCTCAATCTTGAGCACGCGCGCCGTTTTGGGGATACCGTTTGCCAGCGCCGAGAGCAGCGTGGTTTTACCGGTGGCCGTTCCGCCGATCACCATCAGGCGGTACTCGCGGGAGACGGCGTCCATCAGAGATTCCAAAAGCGGCTGGGGAGCGACTTCCCAGCGGAGAAGCTGCTCCAGGCCGACCGGCTTTGGTTCGTACAGGCGGATGTTGATTGCTGGATATCCGTCTCCAATGGCGATTTTGGGGTGAATCACCGTCACGCGCGCCCCGCTCATGTGTTCGGAGCGCGGCAAGCGCGTCTTGATGGTCGGTGAGGCTTCGGTCAGGGCGTAACCGGTCGGAGCGAGCAAGGCTTCGACGGCGCGCTCGATTTCGTCCAGGCCGGGCTTGTAATCAAGCTGCACGAAATCGCGTTCCCCTTTTAGATTGAGCCAGACCGTGCCATCGGGATTGACGGCAATCTCCGAGAGATCGTTTCTCACCGGTGGCAGGAGTTCGTGCAAGAAACCCAGCCCGCCGATTTGCCCGATGGCCTGCTCTACCAACGACACCATCGCTTCCGGCGAAACAGCAATGGGGGATTGGGAGATCATCTGTTTCAGTTCAGCCAGGGAGATCTCCCGCAGGCGCGCGCGATCGCGCATCACGCTAAACGGGATGTCCGCTTCTTTCAATCTCTCGGCAAGCTGCTGAACCAAAGCTGAGCGCAGTTCTGGTGAGAGTTTTCCGTTGCCGCGGCGGGCGATCTTCGTCCAGGTTGACATGGCTTTTCCCCTAATATCGCACTTTCAGCAGTCCAAGATTGACAACTTTCTTGGCCGATGAGAAACCGTCTCCGTTGCCGTTGGCCGAGAACAACGTATCGGCCAGGGGCTTGAGGGCCTCGCTGAATGCGGAGACGGCCTTGACGGGCAACATACGGGAGTCCTGGGCGTTGCCCACGTCGACGATGTCGGGTATCTGGGCAACCACCGGCGGAAAACTGCCGTCGACATGCTCCGACGCTTTTCGATGCCAGGTTGCAGCATCCAGCCGGTTGCCTGGGGTGATCCGGTTTAGCACCACGAAGATATTTTCGTCGGTGATGTTGTGCAGCCCGTTGAGTTGCTGGGCGACCGTGCGGTAGGCGCTGGCGGTGCGCCACACGCTTTCCAGAGATGGGCGAGCGACAATGACCAGCGTGTTTGATGCAGCCATCGCCATCGCCGCAAGCGAGGACGGCGGCGCATCTATCACGATCACCGCGTAGCTCTCGCGGATAGCGGTGTCTACCAGATTTTGCACGCTGCGAGGGTCGTCCAGCGGGAACTCCATCGCTTCCGCCTCGCTGAGGATGTCCGGGAAACCGGCGATGACGTCCAGTGTGTCTACTTTCTGAACGGCCATACGCAACCCTTCGGGCGTAGGATTCGCCTGCCAGGTGAGGATATTGGGCTGAATCTTCAACCCGTCCATAATCAGCGGCATGTCATCCGGCGCGCCCAGGCCGATCAGCAAGGTGCGGTAGCCGCGCTGGGCGGACAGCCAGGCCAGGTTGGTAGAGGTGGTGGTTTTCCCCACCCCGCCCATCTGATTCCAGACCGTGATGATGCGTGTTGAGACAGGGCGTGCCCCGCCATTCCTGGCAAAATCCCAGGCCGAATCAGAGACCTGGCGGATACGCACTTCGCCGAACATTTGTTCCATCAGAGAACCCAGGTGCACGTCCACGTGGAAAACAGAGCGCATGTTCGGGACGCTCATCAATCCCTTTTTGGTCTCCTCGAAGGCAGCTTCACTCAATTGTGGCAATACCACATAGATGGCGGCAGGGATGTCATTGACGCCTTGCAGTAGAGATTGGGGCCCGTCAAAGATGGTTGCGTCAATCAGCACCAGATCGGGGCGGGTTGCGAGTTTCGCTTGCAAGTCTGCGGGATCCGTCGCCAGGGCAACAATCTGAAAGCGCCGGTCGCTGGAAATCGCATTGCGCCACATCTGGAGCTTGTCGTGTTGCCCGGCCAGCAGCACGCTGGCGACACCTGCTCGCGCGGCCAGGTTATGAACACCAGTTTGGGTTGTGTCCCATGTGTTTACCGTCATAGCGGCCTCCTTACGGGGTTGGAGTAGATGCCGGAACGCCGCCGTAGGGGGTGGGGGACGGCGTAGGGGACGGCCCCGGCGTGATGACCAGATCAGGGATGAAGATGCCCGGCGATTTGAACGCCAGCGCGTCTTTGGGCATCAGGAACAGCGAGAACTCGACATCGGAAGACTGATCGAGCGCAGGTAGCAATTCCAGCAGATGAACCAGGCGCGCTTCTGTGGGAACGCCAAACGGCTCGAAGTCATACGCGACAACCTGCGAGTAGATTGGGACGGCCAGGGTGACCACGCCCTCGGTTTCCCGGCTGGGCGGCGGAGAGGTGAAGCCCGTATCTGCGTTTTCCGTGTCGTAAGGGTTTTGCTGATAAGCCAACGGGTCAAGCGCCTGGAACTCCGGGCTGATGGCGATGACGCGCAGTCCCTCGGCGACCACCTTAGCGTATGTGCCTTCGCTTGTCCGCAGAACGGCGGTCACGCCAACCAGGTCACCAGCTTTCAGCAAACCGGCCAGGCCGCCAGCGTCGTTGACCGTGATCTGT
>WFTY01000198.1 GCA_015485245.1 Anaerolineales bacterium
GATTAAGATGGATCCTGATCTCAAGCCCGTGTTGCGTCGGGCCCAGTTGAACAGCATCAGCCTGTCCGGTGACGCCGCCGCCCTTGACCAGCACAGAGACATCCAACGAATCGCCCATGCTAACCGCGTTGAGAGGGCCGAGGATGGTTTCCACGTCGCCGAGGCGCGTGAAATATTCCGAAAGCGGCTTCTCGTTGACGATGAATGCGCCCGAACCGCTCATCACGCGCACCCGGGCGGTGCTCGCCTTGCGACGTCCAATTCCTTCAAAGTATTGATTTGCCATGATTACTCCTCACTCGAAGGCAGCACTTCTTCGACGGGTTTGGGATTCTGCGCCGCGTGGGGATGATCCGGCCCCGCGTAGACGCGCAATTTCTTCATCAGTTTGCGCCCGTAGCGGTTGTGCGGCAGCATCCCCCAAACAGCTCTCTCGATCACGCGCTCGGGGTGCTTGGCCAGCAAATCGCGCAGGTTGATAGATTTCAACCCACCGGGGCGCCCGCTGGTGCGGTAGTACATCTTATCTTCCATCTTGTTGCCGGTCACATGGATGTGACGAGCGTTGACCACAATCACGTGGTCGCCCACTTCCACGCCGGGGGTGAATTCCGGCTTGTGTTTTCCCAACAACAAAGTGGCGATCTGCGTCACCAGCCGTCCGAGAGTCTGGCCGTTGGCATCCACCAACACCCATTCCCGGTTGATATCATCAGGTTTCGGATAATACGTTTTATACACGGTACTTTACTCCGTTTTCGATTTCATTTGTCATTCTCGCGGGTAACTGACCCGCACAAGAGAGAGCCCCGCAGCAGGCGCCAAACCCTGAAGTTTGGCCTGTCCCGGATGATTGAGGTGCTGCCCCAGTGTATCGAGGCTCATCCGCCCCTGAGCGGCCATCATCTGCACATAAACCAGCCTGCGCACCATGTGATACAGAAACGCGTTGGCGGTAATTTCAAAGAGCCAATAATCCGAGAGATGATGCCACTGTGCAACGATGACCTCCCGGCGAGTGCTGCCCTCCTTGCGCATCGGGCTGCCAAAAGCAGCGAAATCGTGCTCACCAATCAGCAATTGCGCGGCCGCGTGTAAACTGGGCTCATCGGGTTGAGGCCACACCCGCCAGGCGTAGCGCTCCCGCAGCGGTGCGCGCACCGCATCCACAAAAAGGCGGTAGCGATAGGTGCGGGAGATGGCGTCGAAGCGGGGATGAAAATCCCCGGCGCAGTGCAACACCCGGCGAACGGCCAGATCACGGGGGAGCAGGTCGTTTAGCGCGTTCTGCAAATCCTGATCGGTATGATGCCAATCCAGATCGAACGCTGCCACCTGGCCCTCAGCGTGCACACCCGCGTCGGTGCGCCCGGCCAGCAAGACAGAAGGCCCCTCCCAGCCAAGCCGGGTAAGTGCAGCTTCCAACTCGCCTTGCACCGTGCGCGCCCCGCGTTGACGCTGGGAGCCGTGAAACTCCGTGCCGTCGTATGCGAGAATAACCTGGTAACGTGCCATGGCGGGGGCAGGAAGTAGGGATCAGAGGATACCAATACCTGTTCCCCGTGTCCTGTTCCCTACTCCTCCACCAGTTCCAGAATAACCATCTCCGCAGCATCGCCCTGACGGGGGCCAAGTTTTACCACGCGAGTGTAACCGCCGGGGCGGTTTTCGTACCGCGGGGCAATTTCCTCAAAAAGCCGGGTAACGGCCTCTTTGTCCGCCAGGCGGGCGAGCGCCAGCCGACGGGCGTGCACCGCCGCAGCGGCGTCTTCGGCCTGCAGGCCGCGCTTTGCCAGCGTGATCAGTTTCTCCGCCGCGCCGCGAATCGCATTTGCTTTGGCGCGGGTGGTGCGAATGCGCTCATGTTCAAACAACTGTTTGATCAACGTGCGCCGCAGGGCAATGCGCTGCCCTTTATCCCGATTAAGTTTATAACCAGCTATTTTGTGGCGCATTTCCACTACTCCAAATCAAGATTTTCGAGGACGCCGGTGATCGCATACCCTTTTTCGAGCATCTTATCACGTAGCTCAACCAGGCTTTTGACGCCAAAGTTGCGGATGGACAGAACCGCGTCCTCGCCTTTTTCCATTAACTCGATGATCTCACCCACCGTGGTGATGCCCGCCCGCTTGAGCGAATTAAACACCCGCACCGAGAGATCCAGGTCTTCAATGGGGGTATCAATGACCTCCTCACTGGGGCTTTCGTCCTCGGCCTTCTCTTCAGCCATGGCTGCCAGCGATTCTGGGCTAACGCCCGCCAGGTACTGCAAATGCTCCATCATGATCTTGGCGCTGGTGCTCAAAGCGTATTCCGGCGCGATGGTACCATCCGTCCAGATCTCCATGGTGAGCTTGTCGTAGTTGGTGCTCTGCCCCACACGGGCGAAGCCGACATCAAAGTTGACGCGCTGCACCGGGTTGTAAATCGCGTCCACCGGCAGCTCACCGATCGGCAGCGTGCCGGTGCGTTCATCCGCCGGGGAATACCCCCGGCCGCGCTGGACGGTGAACTCAATCTCCAGCGGCTCCGGGCGATCATCCACGGTGAAGAGGTAAAGCTCAGGATTGATGATCTCCACCTCGGGAGGGGTGATAATGTCCGCGGCCGTGACCTCGCCGGAGCCCAAAACTTCCAGGTGCATGCGGGCGGTATCCGTGTCAAACAGTTTCATGCGCAGTTTTTTGACCTGCAACATAACGCGGATCACATCCTCGCGCACGCCAGGGATATCCCGGAACTCGTGCTGGATATCCGTGATGCGGATAGATGTCACCGCGGCTCCCTCCAGGGAAGACAACATCACCCGGCGCAGGGCGTTCCCCAGGGTAAGCCCATAGCCGCGCTCCAGCGGACTGATTGCGAATTTACCGTAATTTCGAGATTCCGCTTCCTTCTCGATTTTCGGCGTAACCAAAGTTGTTAAAGCCAACACCGTTCACCCCTTCCACATCCATAATTCGAGGTTGCGTGTCGCATCGCTATCACAGCCCATTACCGCCGCGAGTAGTATTCGACGATCAACTGCTCGTTGAGGTTGCCATCAATTTCCAGGCGTTCTGGCAGGCGAACCATCTCGCCCGAAAGCGATTCCACATCCCGGCGCAGCCAGTCGGGCACGCTGCGCTCGGCGGCGATATCCCGCAATTCTTTAAAGTGCTTGCGCTGGCGCGAGCCCTCGCGCACGGAGATTTTATCGCCCGGAGAGAGCAACATGGAAGGCACATCCGTGCGCCGATCGTTGACGTTGAAATGACCATGAGTCACCAAAACGCGCGCTTGTTTGCGGCTGCTGGCATAGCCCAGACGGTAAATCACGTTATCCAGGCGAGATTCCAGCACCTGCAAGAGGTTCAAACCGGTCAACCCGCGGCGTCGCAGGGACTCCTCGTAATAGCGGCGGAACTGGCGCTCCATCACGCCGTAGACGCGGCGAGCCTTCTGCTTGGCGCGCAACTGCCGGGCAAAGTCCGATTCGCGGCGGCGACGGAACTGCGCGCTACGACCATGTTCTCCAGGAGGATAAGCACGCCGTTCCATGGCGCACTTGGCCGAATAACAGCGTTCACCTTTTAAGAATAATTTCTCGCCTTCACGGCGACATAGTTTACATACAGGGCCACGATAACGTCCCATAATGTTTTCCTCTTTTTGATATCCTTGTTCTTTATTGCATCACGCGAACCGACGCAAAAGAACGCCGATGGCTGAGCAATTCACTTTCTCTACTACACGCGGCGCTTCTTGGGCGGGCGGCAACCGTTGTGCGGCACCGGAGTCTTATCCACAATCGCGGTGACTTTAACGCCCATAGCCTGCACCGCGCGGATGGCAGCTTCGCGCCCGCGTCCAGGGCCATTAACGATCACCTCGGCCTCGCGCAAGCCCATATCCATGGCCTGCTTGACCGCGTGCTCCGCGGCCAGCCGGGCGGCGTAAGGCGTGCTCTTGCGCGAACCCTTCAACCCCATCACACCGGGGCTACCCCAGCAAACAGTGTTGCCCTGCGGGTCGGTCACAGTGACGATGGTGTTGTTAAACGTCGCGTAAATATGCACCTGCCCGGTGGACAGGGTGCGCTTGGTTTTGCGTGCGCCTTTCTTCTGACGCGATGAACCTCTCTTAGCCATACTACCTCGCACTTATCTCTAATCGATCTCACGATGAGTGCCCGGAGCCGACAGCTTACCAATCAGCCACTGGGGAGGAAGGAACCCACTCGGTAAGCGCTCCAGCGCCGCGACACACAGAACCAGGAGGGCGAACGCCCTCGGACAATGTTATTTCTTCGCCACGCCTCGGCGACGCCCGCGCCCGGCCACCGTCTTCTTGGGGCCTTTGCGGGTGCGCGCATTGGTGCGAGTGCGTTGACCACGTACCGGCAGGTTACGACGATGCCGCAAACCGCGATAGCTGCCAATTTCAATCAGGCGTTTGATGTGCATCTGCACCTCGCGGCGCAGGTCACCTTCCACCTTATAGGACTGGTTAATCGCTTCGCGCAGGCGGGCAACGTCTTCCTCCGTCAGGTCCTGCACACGCGTGTCCGGGTTAACGCCGGTGATGTTCAGGATCTCGGTTGCGCGAGACTTGCCAATGCCGTAGATATACGTCAGAGCGATTTCAATGCGCTTATTGCGCGGGAGGTCTACACCTTCAATACGTGCCATGTTCCTCTATCCCTGTCGTTGTTTGTGTTTCGGATTCTCACAAATGACAAACACTCTGCCTTTGCGTTTGACGATTTTGCATTTTGCACAGCGTTTTTTCACAGACGCAGATACTTTCATGATTATGCCTCTCTTCCGGTGGGTCTTTTTTCAACGATAAGCCCAGCCAAAGTTTCAATTCTACTACTCTTTCCGCATTCAGTCTACAATCTGGCGCTCATCCAGCGTGGTCAAAATCAGCGGCCCGTTCTTCGTCACAGCAACCGAGTGCTCAAAATGCGCCGTCAGCGAGCCATCCGCCGATACCACTGTCCACTGATCAGGCAGCACGCGAGTGCGGTACGTCCCTACCAGCAACATCGGCTCAATCGCCAGTGTAATGCCGGGACGCAACACCATTCCTCGGCCCGCGCGCCCATAATTGGGAACTTGAGGGGCCTCGTGCATCTGACGGCCGACGCCGTGGCCGGTGTATTCGCGGGGCACATAATAGCCATGCTTTTCAACATACTGTTGAATCGCCGCCGAGATATCCCCAACCCGATTGCCAGGCCGCATCGCTTCGATGCCCACATACAGGGCACGCTCGGTCACGGCGAGCAGCTTCGCCGCTTCAGGCGAGATTTCGCCCACCCCCACGGTGAAAGCCGAATCGCCGACAAAGCCCTTGTAGATCGTGCCACAATCCACCGAGACGATATCGCCCGGTTGTAACTCGCGCCCGTCAGGGATACCGTGAACCAACGCTTCGTTGATGCTCACAGTCAACGTGGCGGGATACGGGTATGGCCCTGGATATCCTTTGAAGGCGGGCACAGCCCCATGATCGCGGATGACCTGCTCGGCGAGCGCGTCCAGCTCCATGGTGGTGACGCCCGGTCGAATGGCCTGGCGCACCGCATCCAACGCCAGCGCGTTGATGCGCCCGGCCTGACGCATGATCTCAATCTCTTCTGGCGTCTTAATCACCACGCCGCGCTGCCAAGCCATGTTGAATTAAACCTGCGCCAGAGCAGCGAACAGTTCGGCGCTCACATTCTCAATCGGCTGGTCGCCGTTGATGTTCACCAGCACACCGCGTTTTTCGTAATACTCGATCAGCGGCTGCGTTTGCTGGTTATACACCTGAATGCGATGCGTCACCGTCTCGCGGGTGTCATCTTCGCGTTGAAAAAGTTCCAAACCATCGTGGTCGCACTTCCCCGGTTCAGCAGGGGGATTGAACTTCAGATGGTAAACATGCCCTCGCGGGCAAGAGCGCCGTCCGGTCAGGCGTTCAACAAGCACGCTCTCGGGAACGCGGATGCAGGGGACAATATCCACCTGCGCCCCGGCGACCTCTTGCAAAATTGTATCCAGCGCCGCGGCCTGAGCCGGGGTGCGCGGGAAGCCGTCCAGCACCACGCCGTCCCGGCAATCGGGGCGGGAGAGGCGATCCCGGATCATGGCAATGGTGACATCGTCGGGAACCAGTTCGCCGCGGTTGATGTATTCCTCGGCCATACGCCCCAGCTCAGTCCTGTTGCGCAGGTTCTCACGGAAGATGTCACCGGAGGAAACGTGAGGGATACCTAGTTTCTCCGCGATCCGCTTGGCCTGTGTGCCCTTCCCTGCCCCGGGAGGGCCAAGCATCACAATGTGCTTAGCCATCATGCACCTCTAGCGAACCAGCAGCTTCTCATCGTAGCCGTGCAGCTTGAGTTCGGCGTCAATGTTGAAGAAGGTATCACGCACCACACCAACAACGATCAGCAAACCGGAGGCCGAAACCAGCAAGATGCCCGACTGATTCCCCAGGGGGACGATCAAGCCAACCAGGAAAGGGATCACTGCCACAAGCCCCAGGAAGAGGGCGCCCGGCAGCGTGATGCGGCGCAACACGCGCGTCAAATAGCGTTGGGTAGGCTCGCCCTTGCTCACGCCAGGGATCTGTGCGCCAGCGCGCTTCAGATTCTCACCGTAGTTCTGCTGTGCGAAGAGCACATCGGTATAGAAAAAGGTGAAGCCAACCACAAAGAGGAAGTAGATCAGCCAGTACCAGTTGCTGTTGCCGCCAAACACATTTTGCGCCGTGATCGCCAGATTGGCGACCCAGGGAGTCTCAGAGGTCACAAAGAAGCTGGCGATGATCGCCGGGAAAGTAAGCAGCGACTGGGCGAAAATCAGCGGGATCATCCCGGCCATGTTCACGCGTAGAGGCAGACTGCCTTTGACGGGCATGGACATCCTGCGGCCGACGCGCCGACCAGGGTACATCACCGGCACGTTGCGCTGCCCTTGCTGCACAATCACAATGACCAGAATAATCAACATCAACAAGATGATGATGAAGGTAAGCAACAGCCACGGGTTCGGGCCGGTCAGCAATTGAGCCAGGTTCTGCGGGATACGGGAAACGATTCCAGCAAAAATCAGCAGCGAAAGGCCCTGATTGCGGATGCCGTACTCGGAGATCAACTCGCCCAGCCAGATCGCGAACATGGTTCCGGCGGTCATGCTGAAGATGATCGCCAGCGAGGGGATCAACGAGCTGCCGGAAAAGCCGTAATTCTCGATGATCGGCACCCCGGCAAAGCTGCCGAAAATGCGGATCTGCGAAACTGCCTGCAGCGCCGCCATCGGCACGGAGAGAATGTAGGTCCACTTCTCCATCCACATCTGGCCTTCGCGAGGGTCATCTTCCATGCGTTGCTGTAAGGCCGGGATCACCGGGACGAGCAGTTGCAAAATAATCTGCGCGGTGATGTAAGGGTACACCCCCATCGCCAGCACAGAGAAGTTCGACACCGTCCCGCCGGAGAGCAAATCGAGGATGCCCACCAGAGTCCCCGCTGCTCCGCCGCCTTCCAACAGACCAGCCAGGGCAGCACGATTGACCCCAGGTACAGGGACGTGCGCCGCCAGGCGGTAGATCACCATAATGCCCAGGGTGATGAGCAATTTCCGTCGAATATCTCGGGCAGTCCACAAGTAACGCCAAGCGGACATCTTCATAGATGACTCCTTCTTGCAGTCAACAGCAGCCTCCGGAGCAGCGCAGCCCCAGAGCTGCGCCATGCACAAAAGCTACCTGGACC
>WFTY01000199.1 GCA_015485245.1 Anaerolineales bacterium
GCCTAGGATGGCTTGTTTACGTGACAGCCGAATACGAGTTGCCAGGGAAGGCCGTACCCCTTAGGGCTCCATACGAAGGCGTCGTCTTACGGCGACGATTACCGCCGCCCACAGTCCTACAGTAATAGTTGACACAATAGCCAACGCTCCCACCTGCCACAAATTGTTCACTACCGCCAACTCTTCCCGGATCATAACCCCAACAGGGAAGAAGAACACGGTTCGGGCTGCGACATAGCTTGCGCGCCAAACGGGATCATTAGCCACGATCCCCTTCCAGCCAGGAAGGTCCGAGGCATCAAATAGCCTTGGACTAGTACCGCCTTCCCACGCTATCCACCATGCGGAAACAAACGCAATGACAATCAAAACGAGTGGACGAAGTAGGAGCTGCCCGAAATCAGACACATATTCATACCCTCGCACGAACAGTTTCCCAAATGAGAACTTTTTGAATGACTCCTCAATCGAAAGCTCTGCAGCCTGCACAACGTACGCAGCGTCTGTGTTGCGTCTGTTACGCAATTCATGGACAAACGACCGATAGTGTTGCGGGAGCTGAATGGCATCTGGCAACTCAAAGGAGCGCGCGAATCGCACATTATTTAAGACAACATTCCCTGCAATACGATTAATTACAATTTCATCCACCATGCAACCATCCATGTCTAGTAAACCGACAGCACCACCCTGTAACACGATCTTTTCTACGTAACAGTCAAAAAGATCAATAGCAACCTGACTGTTTAATTGGATTTCCTGAATGTAGCACTTACTGAACGTCATTCGACCACTAATCGTTACGGAACAGACGCCAATAACACATTCCTTAAAAATAATATGCTCAACTTTCGTTTGCTGGTTGGCTGGGGTTATATTGACAGTGGTTATAAAGCCGCCAGAAATCGTTTGCGTGCTATTAGCACTCAGAGTCAAAGGCGAACCCTTTTTTTCTATCTCAGCAATCTTTTGCTTGCCTCTTCCTCGTAAAAGGGCATGATGGGCTGTTGGGAAATAAGGGCCGCCAATGAGGCGTCGAAACCCAAACCATAACCTTTTTAGAAGGTCGTTCATCCCTGCCCGCCTCCATCCAGCTTCCGGACCAGGTTCTCCGCCCGCAGGTGCGTGTACCGCTTGAGCATCTGCATCGTCTTGTGCCCCGTGATCGTGGCGACCTCCATGGCGTCGAGGCCCAGCTCGAAGAGTCGGGATGCCGCCTCGTGGCGGAGGTCGTGGAACCGCAGGTCGGCGAGGACGGCGGGATCGGGCTCGGTGCCGGCGGCTGCGCAGGCAGCCTCGTAGCGGGCCCGGGCGAGCCGGAGGAGCCGCCGCCAGGACGCGCGGAAGCCGTCGCCGGCCTGGTAGCTGAACACCCGCCCCCGGCGCATCTGCCGCGCGGTCAGGCCGCGCTCGCGCGCGTAGCGGCGCAGCGCGCGCACGGCGCGGCGCGAGAGCGGGACTCCGCGTGAATCGCCCGTCTTCGTGTCCGGCAGGTAGGCGACCCGCCGGTCGAGGTCGATGTGCTCCCACCGCAGGCCAAGAATCTCGCCCTGGCGCATGCCGGTCTCGATGGCCAGGCGCACGATGGCCAGGAGGGCGGGGCTGCGCATGTTGCGTGCCGTGGCGAGGAGCAGGGCCTCCTCGCGGCGGCTCACCCGGCGGTCGCGGGCCCGCCCCGGCTTGGGCAGGCGGATGCCCTGGACGGGATTCTCGACCGCGTAGCCCCACTCCCGCCGGGCGGTGTTGTAGAGGTGCGAGAGAAGCGCCAGGAGGCGACGGACCGTGGCCTCAGAGCGCGTCTCCAAGAGGGTATCGCGGAGCTGGGCCACGTCATGGGGCTGGATCAGGTCGAGCGAGCGCCCGGCCAGGTCCGTCGCCTGGAGGACGCGAATCTTGTAGCGCTCGTCCCGAGCGCTTTTCTTCGTGGGCGTGACCTCGCGCTCGTAGCGGTCCAGGGCTTCGGCCAGTGTCGGCAGCTCCCGGAGCGCCGACAGGGCAACCGTCTCGCCGTCCTCCAGGGCCCGTTCCACTTCCCGGGCCCAGCGCTCGGCACGGGCGCGGGTCGAGAAGCTCCGCGACAGATGCCGGTAGCCGCGGCGGCGGACCTTCGCCCGCCAGCGACCGCTCGGCAGCCTTTCGATCGTCGCCATCGGCCCTGCTCCGTGGACACTACGTGGACACTCCGAGCGTAGCGCAGCGTGCGCTTCTGTTACAACCCGTTGATTTCTGAGAACGACCCCGGCACGGGGCCGTTGGCATCAAAAAGGGGCTGCGCCTCAGCGCAACCCCTTGTTTATGAAAGCGTTTTTGTGGTGGCTAGGGTGGGAGTCGAACCCACGACCCCGGCATTATGAGTGCCGTGCTCTGACCAGCTGAGCTAC
>WFTY01000200.1 GCA_015485245.1 Anaerolineales bacterium
CCTTGAGGGGGCGCGGCCGCGCGCTGGGATGGGCGTTGCTCCTCAGCGCGACCCTGGCCGTGTTGGTCTCCTTCGGGCCGCGTCTGACCATCGGAGGGCGGCCTCCCTACGAGGCGCTGCGCGCCGCGCTCCCCGGATACGAAAACCTGCGCAGCCCCTTCCGCTTTGCGTTGTGGTTGCAAGTCGGCCTGGCGCTCTTCAGCGGCTTTGCCCTGGATGCGCTTTGGGCGCGCCGTCGCTGGCTGGTTATTGGCCTCGGCGCGTTGTTGTTGGTGGAACTCTTCCCGCGCCCGGAGCCATTGATCGCCGTCCCCGCGCCTTACTCGCGAAATGTTTTGCAGGGCGTGACTGTCTTTTTGCCTTTTCCTTCAAAAAGCGCCGCAGCGGCTTATGCGCAAACGACTCGCTGGATGTGGCGTTCCCTGACGACAGAAGCCGTGTTGGTGAACGGTTATTCGGGCTATTTCCCGGTGATCAACGCACAGTTGAAAGAACGGCTGGCCGCTTTCCCGGATACGAGCAGCGTGGATACCCTACAGGCATTAGGGGTGGAGAACGTCTGCGTGGCCGCGGGTTGGCTGGTGGGGGAGCGTGGTGAACGTATGAACGGATTCCTCGCTGCAGGGGTGTTTTTGCCAGGGGAGGAGCTGGATGATAGTGTGTGCTATCGTCTCGCAGGAACCGCGTTGAATACCGCAGATGGTTATGCGGGCGAGTGGGCGGTGGAGCTGGTGCAGGTTGCTGGCAAGCTGCGCCTGCGCACCTACGCCGCAGTCCCCGATAGCGCTATCTATGTGGTGGTGCCGGGCGTGCTGCGTTGGGAGCTTCGCTGGCAGGATGCTGCCGGAACGCTGTTGCGTCAGGATGTGGTTGAGCCGTTAGGAGCTGTGTTGCTGTATCATGGGAGTGATCGCTGGCTGCGCACTGACGCCTTACAGCCGCCTGCGATGGCGCGCTCTGTTGTGCTGGTGGATGCGGCGCGTCATGTTGTGCTGGGGGAGGCTGTTCTTCCTTGACGTACTCTCCTCGCGGCGCGGTAATAATGTGATATAGTTTGGGCGTGCTTCTTGTTGTGCATGCGGTGCAGTGCGATGGATGAATCGATCTCGCCAAAACTGGAGGGGAAAGAAAATCAGGCGTTCCTTGCACGCCTGACAGAGTGGCTGCGGGAACGCAAGCGGATTTTGGATGCCTTTCTGTTCGGTGCGGCGATGTCGTGGGTGATGCCGCCCTATATGAACCTTCGGCGTGGAGAGATGGAGCGTCTCTTTGTTCTCACGACCAGCTCCCGTTTGATGGGGGTGCCGGTGTTGCCGCAGATCTATAGCCTGAAATTGTTGCCCCACCTGGTGCCGGTGTTGCTGAGCTGGCGACGGTCGACGATCTTCGATCATGCGATGGAGGGGGCAGACCTCAAGCATTTGGGTCATTGAGTGTGGTTGGAAAAAACAAAACACCCCTGCCGGAGGGGTGTTTCTGCTGGGGGCCAGGGATTCGAACCCCGATTGACGGTTCCAGAGACCGCTGTCTTGCCATTAGACGAGCCCCCACTGCGAGCGGGATTTTACCATTGCCAGGGGGAAACGTCAAATTGAATTCGAAAATATGCTACAATGTTTAACACCGGGGAATGTTGGACAACCGATTTTGGGCATATTCTGGAGGTTGCAGCTATGAAAGATAAAGATACCCTTCTCAAGTTAATGCGCTTTTGGCTGTTTGGCACTTTTGTCATTGTGTTCACCGCCAGTACGATTTATGTAGGTGGTGCGCTGGGAACAGGCTTGCTGATTTTTAGGGAGCCTTATTTCTGGCTGGCGATTGTGATTACGGCCGCGCTGTGTGTGGTCTGGTATTACATTTATAAATGGTATCTGGACAAGAAGAGCTAGTTGTCATCAACACCCCGGCTATAAGGTGACCCCGATCTGAGCAGGTCGGGGTCGATGTGTTTAACGGAGCACCTTACGGGCGATCACCATACGTTGCACCTCGCTGGTGCCTTCGCCGATGGTCATCAAGCGCACGTCGCGATACATGCGCTCGACGGGGTATTCGCGGCTGTAGCCATAAGAGCCGTGAATTTGAATGGCGTTGCGCGTCGCGCGCTCGGCCATCTCGCTGGCGAACAGTTTGGCCATGGCCGCCTCGTGGGTGAAGGGTTTGCCCTGTTCTTTGAGCCAGGCGGCGTGATAGGTCATCAGCCGCGCGGCGTGGATTTCGGTGGCCGCGTCGGCCAGCATCCACTGGATGGCCTGGTTCTCGGCGATGGGCCTGCCGAACGTCTGCCGCTCTTTGGCGTAGCGGATGGCCTCCTCGAAGGCGGCCTGGGCGATGCCCACTGAGAGCGCGGCGATGCTGATGCGCCCCCCGTCCAGGGTTTGCAGCGTCTGATGCAGGCCGCGGCCCTGCTCGCCCAGCAGATTCGCCCGCGGCACGCGCACGTTTTCGTAGGTGATGGCGTGGGTGTGGCTGCTGTTCAGCCCCATCTTCTTCTCCGGCGGGTGGACGTGCAGGCCGGGGGTATCGGTGGGGACGATGATCATGCTCAACGACCGGCTGCTCCGCTCCGGGCTGGTACGCGCCAGGGTGATGATGTAATCGGCATCGCTGGCGTTGGTGATCCAGGCCTTCGCACCGTTGATCACCCATACATCGCCCTCCAGCTCGGCGCGCGTAGTGATGCCTTGCAAATCGGAGCCGGCGCCGGGTTCGGTGAGCGCCAGGGCGGCCAGTTTGCTCTCCCCGCTGGCGGCGCGCGGCAGGTAGGCTTGCTTTTGTTCTTCGTTACCGAACATCACGATGGGCGCGCAGCCCAGGCCGACGTGCGCGGCGATGTTGAGCGCAGTGCCGCCATCGCCCCAGCCGAGTTCCTCGATGGCGATGGCGATGCTGACCGCGTCCATCCCGGAGCCGCCGTACTCCTCCGGGATAACCATGCCCAGGATGCCCATCTCGCCCATTTTGCGGATGGCAGGCCAGTTGAGTTCGCCGCTCTCGGCGAGTTCTGCTGCCCGAGGCCTGACCTCCCTTGCCACAAAATCGTGGATGGCTTGTTTCCACATGCGTTGTTCTTCATTGAGTTGAAAATCCATGCGGCCTTCCTTATTTTGGCTGGTGTGAAGGATGATTTTTATTACGAAGGGCACAAAGGTTCACGCATAGTGGCGTTTTGTGTTCTTCGTGGTGAGTTATGATCTCATTTCATAGGCGTCTTTGCGCGCGTAGACGTGCTCCTGCCACACGCGGGCGTAGCGCGCCGGGTCGTGGGCGGCCTTGCGAATCATGCGCTGGCAGCAGTCCATCTGCGCCGGGGTGCTGGATGGCTTGCCGTACAGGTTGAGCGCCTGGGCGGAGAAGTCGCGCACCAGGAAATCGAAAATATGGTCAATCAGGTCGTCTTCTAGCGCGTAGATACGGGCGTTCTCCAGGATGAGTTGGGCGTAGACTACCAGGGCGAAGAGTTCCCCCACGGCGAGCAGGAAGTCCACATCGCGGCGCTGGGTTTCGTCGGGGGTGGCCATTGCCAGCATGGCCTTGAAGGCTTCCACCTGCTCGTGGAATATCTGCACGTTGGGGAATTCTACCCCTTTGAAGGCCTTGTTGTAATCATGGAAGCGAATTTTCCCCAGGCCGCGCGTCGGCCCCTGGTTGAAGAGAAAGTCATCGTTTCGCGGGGCGTCCTGCCGTGGCAGGGGAGGGTAATCTCGCGGGTTGAAGAAATAATTCGCCATGAACTTGGCAATCAGGGCGATATTGACGTGCACCGTGCCCTCCAGTTTGGGTAGGGCGCGAATATCGCGGGCGGCCATCTCAAAGTAGGTGTCGGCCTCGAAGCCTTTGGCGGCGATCACGTCCCACAGCAGGTTGATGACCTTCTCGCCCTCGGTGGTGACTTTCATCTTCACCATCGGGTTGTAGAGCAGGTAGCGGCGGTCATCGGGCGAGGCGGCGCGCATGTAATCGGCGGCGCGCAGGGCGAAGAGTTTCATCGCCACCAGGCGGGCGTAGGCGTCCACGAACATCTGGCGCACGTGCGGGAAGTCGGTGACGTACATGTTGTACAGACGGCGGTTCCCGGCGTGGTTGATGGCCTCGTAGAAGGCGTGCGTGCAGATGCCGATGGAAGCCCAGCCCAGGTTGTACTTACCCACATTGACTGTGTTGAGCGCCGCGTCCCAGGCGGCTTGCCCGCGGGAGAGGATTTCGCCCTCTGCGATGGGGTAATCGCGCAGGGCGAAGTGCGCCACGTAGTTCTGGCTGGCGGTCACGTTGCCGATCAGGTCGAAGTTGGGGTGCTGGCTGTCGGCCACGAAGAAGACGTATTCACCGCTATCGCTCATCTTGCCGAAGGTGGAGACCATCGGGGCGATGTTGGCGTTGCCGATGTAGTATTTCTCGCCGTCGGCGCGGTAGCCCCCGTCCCCGTGAGGGGTGAGACTCATCTCGGTGGCGTAGATATCCGCCCCGTGGGCGCGTTCCGAAAGCCCAAAAGCAAAGACGGCCCCCTCCCGCAGGAGACGAGCCGCCCTGGCGTGCATGGCCGCGTTGTCGCTCATCCAGATCGGGCCAAGCCCCAGGATGGTCACCTGCCAGGTGTACCAGTAGGCCAGGCCGTAGAAGCCCAGCACTTCGTTGAAGGCGCAGATGCGCCAGGTATCCCAGCGGGCTTCGGGGTCATCGCTCAAAGGGGCGGGGGTCAACAGCGTGGCGAAGATGCGCTCGCGGGCGATGAACTCCAGAAAGTCGCTGTACCAGACGCGGGTGTGGTCGTCTGCTTTGAGTTTGCGTTTGCCGCGCGCTTCAAAATAATCCACTGTCTTTTGCAGGATGTTGTTCAGGGAAGAGTCGTACCGGGAGGAAGCGATGTGGCGAGAGTTGAGCAGCATGGGAGCCTCTCTGCAGGTGTGTTGACCTGGATGAAGAGATTATATCATTCCCCATCTTCGACGGCATTCTTTGATTTCTTGAATGCTTTCTTGTAGACTGCGACCGCTCTTCGTAGTGCAGGCTATGCCTAACAGGATTGTCAGGTGTGGTGATGGGAATTTTTTGGTAGAATTGTGAAAGTTTTTAAACAATTTGGTGCCCTCCCTCAGGGTAGCGGGGCCCTATGAATAATGGATTAGATGCTGAGTTCCTGCTACTGAATTGATCGCTGCCTTTTCCATAGAAAAAGGCTAAGCTATCTGGGGAGCAAGAGCGAAACCGCATGATCTGTGGTGGTTTCGCTTTTTATTTATTTGGGAAGTATCTGAGGAAGTGAACGTGAAGAGAATATTGCCCTTTTCTGTCATGCTTCTTAAGCCGGTGCATGTCTTGTTGTTGGTGTTTTTGTTGTCCCTTTTTGGAGGGCAGAGAACCCTTGCTGAGGATGAAGCGGGTGTCTTACCGCGCCCTCTCTTTGCGGCCACTCCCTCGGTCTTGTTGAACGTTCCCACAAGTGTGCCGATTGGTGAGAGTTTTACGTTTACGATCACTTTCGACAACACCGGCGGAGATACCGGATACGGCCCGTTCATTGACATTTACTTCCCGGTCAACGGTGCGGATGGCGCCGGGGGGACGGACACGCCCGACGGGATTGACTTCGACTCGGCACAGGGGGTGACTTACCTGGGGCAAAAGCTCACCGTCCACGAGTTGACCTTCAACAGCAGCGGCAAGGCGACGCACCCTCTAGCGCGCGACACCAGCGGGAACTATATTCAGGTCACCGGCACACCGGGCGACAAACTGGTGGTAGTGGAGTTGCCCTTCGGCTCGTTCGTGCCCGCCCAGCCGGCCATCAGCGTGACCGTGCACGCCACGCTGAGCAACCTGGCCGACGCGGCTACGCCGCTCACTCTGCGGGCGCGCGGCGGCTTCCGCTTTGGGTTGACGCCGATAGACGATTGGTGCTGCGACCCGGTGATCCTCAACCCAGGAAGCAACACCGCCTCCTCCTGGCCGGGGAGCGGCGTCACGCCTACCGTCTTCACCCTGAGCAAAACGCTGAACGCACCGGAGAGCGAGACCGCCACCGGGCCGAACTATCCGCGCACGTTTACTGTGACTGCTGATATCGCCGACGGGCAAAAGCTGGATAATTTTGTCATCACGGATGACCTGCCGAATAATTTGGTCTTCGTCAGCCTGGTTTCAGCCTCCCCGGCGGGGTACACCGTGGTCAGTTCGCCGCCCACCTCCGGGCCGCAAAACCCACCGGACAATCAGCTCAAACTGCAATGGACCTCGGTGACCGGCGGCAGCGGCTCCAGCGATGTCACCCTCACTTACCAGGTCTATGTGTCGCGGCTGGACGCGAATGGCAGCGCCGTGCTGAACGCCACCACCGGTGCGAGCAACACCTCCCAGAACAGCGCCTCCGCCCAGGGCGATTGGACGCCGACCGACACGCGCGACCCGGCCACCACCGTCACCCATGGCGGAACGCCAGTAGGTGTCACCCTGGCGGATAAATCCCTGCCGGTGCAGAAATCGGTGGCCGTGGTGGGCGGCGGAGACCCCAAACCGGGTGCCACCCTGGAATACACCCTCGAGGTGCAGGTTTCGGACTTTTTCGCTTTTGACAGCGTCACCCTCACTGATGTGATCTCCGACGGCCAGCATTTCGATTCGTCATTCCCGCCGACCATCACCGTGAACGGCAATGGTTATAC
>WFTY01000201.1 GCA_015485245.1 Anaerolineales bacterium
CCAGACATCCCAGTTGAAATCCTCCGGGCGACCACCTGCGCGGGCAAACTGCTGCCAGTGGGCGCCAAACTGATCGTATTTCTGGCGCTTCTCCGGATCGGAAAGCACCTCGTGCGCCTCGTTGATCTCTTTGAATTTCTCCTCGGCGGTCGCATCGCCCTTGTTCATATCGGGGTGATACTTGCGCGCCAGGCGACGGTAGGCGCGCTTGATCTCCTCTTGCGAGGCATTACGGTCTACGCCGAGGATTTCATAATAATCCTTATATTCCATATCGCGCTGTTTACCAATCCATTTGTGTTCTTCATGATGAGCAAGGCAGGGTAAAGTATATCAGAGAACCCCTCCCGGAAATCAAAAGGGCGGGTTGTACACCCGCCCTCGTCACGCGCTCCATCCCTTCGCAGTTACTTCACCTTCACCTCGATCTTGCGTTTCCTGGCTTCCGCCGCCTTGGGCAGGATCAGGCGCAACACACCGTTCTTGTACTCCGCCTGGATCTTATCCCGGTCAATTTGATCCGAGAGGCGGAAGCTGCGCTCGTAATCACCAACTTCGTATTCGGCAAACGCCAGCGAGTACCCATCGGGGCCTTGCGGATCACAATAGGCGTTGATCGTAAGGATGTTCTTCTCCAGCGAGATGTCGATCTGATCCTGTTCAACGCCAGGGATGTCCATCACCACAACGATCTCATCAGCAGTTTCATAGACATCCGAGCGAGGGATGAAGCAGCGGGTCTCGCGAGTGCGCTCGCTCTGTTCGGGCAACATTTCCTCTTTGCGGACTTCCATCGCTTTGCTCTCAGCCATAGCACACCTCCTGAGTTACGCCACCTTGATGGCAATCTTCTTGGGACGGTCCTCCGCGGCGCGCGGCAGGGTGACCTGCAATACGCCGTTCTTGAAAGTGGCTTTCACCTTGTCCACGTCCACCTTGAAGGGCAGTTCCAGCGTGCGGGCGAACTTACCATAGCCGCGCTCCTGACGATGAAAACGCGCCCCTTCAGGCAATTCATCGGGCTTGCGCTCGCCGCGCAGAGTCAGGGTCCCATCAAGCACGTCCAACTGGATGTCTTTGCTATCCAGGCCAGGGAGTTCGGCAGTGACGATCACGCTCTCCTCATCAGCCCACACATTCATCGCCGGGAAACCCGGGGCGGTGCGCAGCCTGCGCGGGGCAAATTCATCAAACAGTCGATCCATCTCGCGCTGCAGGCGGTCCATCTCCCGCCAGATCGAAAGGGGTGAATATCGACGGTACATAACGCTACCTCCTGATTCCTCAAATCTCCAGTTTTCTACCCGTAATCGCTGGACATTATAGAGAGGCGGCGTTAGAAAAGCGCAAAAGAAATATTTAAGCTGTGTTAGAGTTAGGGAAAAATCAAGCGGGCTGCTTCTTGCGCGCCCGAGCACGCATGCGGTTCATCACCTCGATGAAAATCGGCGTCAGCTGGGGGTCAAAATGCTTGCCTGCTTCCTGGCGGATGATCTCCATAACTTCCTCGTGGGTGCGCGCCTGGTGATAGGCGCGCGTGGTGGTCAAGGCATCGTATACATCCGCCAGGGCGAGCAGACGCCCCTGGATGGGAATCTCTTTCC
The DNA here is from genome assembly GCA_015485245.1 of Anaerolineales bacterium. Taxonomy (GTDB): domain Bacteria; phylum Chloroflexota; class Anaerolineae; order Anaerolineales; family UBA11858; genus J130. Next base: position 1,605 of record WFTY01000201.1, read on the forward strand.
CCCCAATCCCTTCGGGGTACCCTTTGCCGTCCCAACGCTCGTGGTGATAAAGTACGTAAGGCAGCGTGGGGCGCAGATGCTGGATGCCGCGCAACATCTTCGCTCCCTCGACGGTGTGACTGCGCATCAAGCGCCACTCCTCGTCCGTCAGTTTCCCCGGCTTATTGAGCACACGGCCCGGGATGACGATCTTGCCAATGTCGTGCAACCGGGCGCCAAACTCCAGCATACGGATATGCTGATCCGTCCACCCCAACGCCTTCGCCATCCACAAAGCATACGTGGTCACGCGCTCCACATGACCGCGAGTGTAGCGGTCGCGCCCCTCGATGGCGTTGGCCAGCACCTTGACAGTTTCCAGATAGGCGCGCCCAACTTGAGCGGCCTCCACCGCAGCGGTGCGATACAGCCGGGCGTTGATGATGCGCACCAGCGCCTCGGGTTCAATCGGTTTCGTGAGGTAATCCTCCACCCCCAGCTCGCGCCCGCGTTGAATATCCTCCGAAGAGCTGTGTGAAGTGAGGAAAACAAAGGGAATCGCCGTCAGGCGCGGGATGCGGCGCACCGCCTGGAAGAATTGCAAACCGTCCATCTGCGGCATATTGATGTCCGAGAGGATCAAACTGGGCATATGCCGCTTGAGCAACGCCAGCGCTTCTTTGCCGTTCCTGGCCTGCAAAGTTTCATAGCCCTCAAATTCCAGCGCGTTCGCGATCACGCTACGCACCGAGGCGTTATCCTCCACCACCAGGATCAGGCGTTGAAGAGAAGGGATACCCAGAGACTGTGTCATTTCTTCCTTTGCAAACGCGCTTCCATCACCTCGCAAAAGACCACCACCAGATCGGGGTCAAAAGCTTTGCCGGCGTTCATCTGGATAAATTGTAGCACTTCTTGCGGCGCCCGCGCCGGGTGATACGGACGCGCCGTGGTCAAGGCGTCAAAGACGTCCACAATCGCCAGGATGCGCGCGCCCAGAGGAATTTCGCGCCCCCGCAGCCCTTCTGGATACCCCTGCCCATCCCAGCGCTCATGATGATAGAGCACCAGGGGACGCACATTCTGCAAATGAGTGATCTCCTCCAGGATTTTCGCCCCAGCCATCGGATGTTGGCGCATCAGCTGCCACTCCTCGGGAGTCAACTTGTCCGATTTGTTCAGAATCTCATCGGGGATGATGATTTTGCCAATATCGTGCAGACGCGCCCCAAACTCCAGGTGACGGATTTCCACCTCCGGCCAGTTGAGCGCCTCAGCCATCCAGAGGGCATACTGCGTCACCCGGTCAACATGCCCGCGGGTGTAATGATCGCGTCCTTCGATAGCGTTGGCCAGCACCTTCACCGTCTCCAGATACGCCTGGCCAATATGCGCCACCTCCACCTCGGCAGAGCGCAGCAGACGGGCGTTAATAGTGTTGAGCAAGTCACGGTGATTGATCGGCTTGGTGATGTAATCCTCAACCCCCAGCTCGCGCCCCAGACGGATGCTCTGCGGCGAATTATCCGCCGTTAAAAAGACAAAAGGGATCGCCACCCATTCCTGCCGCTTGCGCACCTCACGATAGAAAGCAATCCCATCCATGCGCGGCATATTGATATCCGAAAGGATGATATCCGGCGCAAAGTTTTCCAGCGCCCTGAGCGCTTCCACGCCATCCCGGGCGGCTACGACCAGAAAGTTGTCAATCTGCAAATGTTGAGTGATACCCTCGCGAATGGCATCGTTGTCCTCAACGAGTAAGATTCGTTTTGTTGGTAAAGGTATCGTTGGCCGGGCCACCATAGTCACAATCCTCTCAGGCGAATTGGGTCGTTGATCGGCCTGCCACCTGAATAATCTGAGATTTCCCATCTTACCGTGAAACTGTCAGATTGACAATTCGGCAATCCATCAGTGGTACACTTTTGCCATGAATACACTGAAACGCTGGATGTTCAATCTATGGTATTTCCGCACCCCGCCGTGGGACACGGGCGTCAGCCCGCCGGAGTTGCTCGACTTCATCGCCCAGCACCCGCCCGGCCGCGCGCTGGATCTGGGTTGCGGCACGGGGACCAACGTCATCGCCCTGGCTCAACAAGGCTGGCAGGTCACCGGGGTCGACTTCGCCCCGCGGGCGATCCGCCTGGCCCGCCGCAAAGCGCAACACGCCGGCGTCAACGCCCGGTTTCTGGTGGACGACGTCACCCGCTTGAAGGAAGTGGAACCGCCCTTTGACCTGATTCTGGATATGGGCTGCTTCCACGGCCTGAGCGCATCAGCCCAGGAGAAATACCGCCAAAACCTGGAGTGGCTGCTGGCCCCGGAAGGGCACTTCCTGCTCTACGTCTTCTTTCGCGCCAATGAAATCGCGCCGCGCCCGGGGGTGGTCGAAGCTGACCTGGAGCGCCTCGCCGATCACCTGCACCTGGTGGAGCGGCAAAACGGCTTACAGGGGGAGCGCCCCGCCGCCTGGCTGCACTTCCAGAAACGATGAGGTTGCTCTTCCTCTTCCTCGACGGCGTCGGACTGGGCGAGGAAGATCCCCAGCGCAATCCGTTCGTCCGCGCGCCCATGCCCAACCTGGAGCGCCTGCTAGGAGGAAGAAAGCTGACCGGCGGGGTCAATGGCACGGCGGGCGAACGCGCCACCCTGCTCCCCCTGGATGCCTGCCTGGGCGTGGAGGGGCTGCCTCAATCGGCCAGCGGTCAGGCCGCGCTGTTAACCGGCGTCAACGTCCCGGCACTGCTGGGCGAACACTTCGGCCCCAAGCCCAACCCCACAATCCAGGAATTGCTGGGAAACGGCAATCTGTTCCGCAGCTTCAAGGAGCAGGGGCTGCGCGCCAGCCTGCTCAACGCCTACCCGGAAGCCTATTTCCGCGGGCTGGATTCCGGCAAGCGCCTGCCCGGCGCGATCGCTATGGCGGCCCGCCTGGCGGGGCTGCCGCTGATGACCGCGGACGACCTCTTCGCCGGCGCAGCCCTGTCGGCCGACTTCAGCGGCAAAGCCTGGCGCGAACGCCTGGGCTACCCCAACTCACCTGTGCTCTCCTTCGACCAGGCTGGGCGCCAGCTCGCCGCCTTAGCTGCGGAATACGAACTGGCCTTTTTTGAGTTCTGGATCAGCGATGTGCTGGGTCACCGCCAGGACATGGCCGAAGCCGTCGCCTGGCTCAAACGCTTCGATCAGGTGCTCGGCGGCTTGCTGGATGCCTGGGATGATGCCCAGGGATTGATCCTGCTGACTTCCGACCACGGCAACCTGGAAGACCTGAGCACGCGGCGTCACACCGCCAACCCCGTCCCCGCTCTGCTGATCGGTGCCCCGGAACTGCGCCAGCCGCTCGCCCGGCAACTTCACGACCTGACCAACATCACCCCCGCCATCCTGGCGGCTTTCGACCTCGTCTGAATGTTAAAACGACCGGCAGCCCTGATCGAGGGCTGCCGGTATCCTCCGCCGCGATCGTCTAAGCACGATCAGCTGGCGGTCTTCTCCTTGTGCTGGCGCACCAGCTCGCGGCGCAGAATCTTCCCCACCGTGGTCTTGGGAAGTTCGTCGCGGAATTCAATCTCGGTGGGCACCTTGTAGGCGGCCATCTGTTCTTTACAGTAGGCGCGCAGCTCATCCACCGTCGCCGTCTCGCCGGGTTTAAGCACCACCCAGGCTTTAACCGTCTCCCCGCGCTTCGGATCCGGGACGCCTGCCACGCCGACTTCCAACACCTTCGGATGAGCAGCGATCACTTCTTCCACTTCGCGCGGCCACACCTGGAAGCCCCCCGGCTTGATCAGCTCCTTCTTGCGATCTACGATGTAGAAGTAACCATCGTCATCCATGCGAGCGATGTCGCCCGTGTAAAGCCAGCCGTCGCGCAACGCATTCTTGGTCTCTGTGGGCATATTGTGATATCCCTTGAAGACCTGCGGCCCCTTGATGACCAGCTCGCCTACCTCCCCTGGCGGCAACACGGTCACGCCGTCATCCAGGCTGATGATGCGCGCATCCACATCGGGCAGCGGCAGGCCGATTGAACCGGTGCGATTCTCCCCCATCAGCGGGTTACAATGCGTCGCCGTGGGCGCCTCAGAAAGGCCGTACCCTTCAAAAACCTTCCCGCCCGTGAGCGATTCAAACTTCTCCTTCGTCTCACGCAGCAACGGCGCCGAACCGGAAATGCACGCTTTGATCGAGCCAAGGTCATACTTCCCGGCGACCACATCCGGCCAGTTGTTGATCGCGTTGTACAACGTCGGCACACCAGGGAAAATCGTACAACGGTATTTCTGCAGGTTATCCAGATCGTCTTTAATATCGCGGGCATTGGGCACCATCACCAGCGAGGCGCCGGTGGACATGGCAAAACTCATCCCCGCCACCATGCCATAGACATGATACAACGGGATCGCCATCAACACCACCTCTTCGCCATCCTTGGCGTTGACCATCCAGTAGCGAATTTGCAACGTGTTGGCGACCAGGTTGCGGTGCAGGGCGATCGCCCCCTTAGAGACCCCTGTGGTGCCGCCGCTGTACTGGAACACGGCGATGTCATCGGGGCCAACCTCCACCTTGGGGCGGTCTTCGGGTTTGAACTGGTTGAGCAAGTCCTGCATCCACACATCCCCCTCGCCCAGAGTCACCCGGAAGCCAGCTTTCTTCTCTTTCAGCAACGTAAAGAGAAACGCCGTGACCGGCGGCAGAGTCTCTTTGATGTTAGTGACGATCAGCTTGCGAATGCCGGTCTTCGGCTGCACCGATTTGACCGTATTGTAGAAATTGCTCATCACCACCATGACCTCAATGCCAGAATCATTGACCTGATGCTCGATCTCGCGCGGCGTGTAGAGCGGATTGGTGGCGACCACAATTGCCCCGGCTTTGAGCGCGCCGTAATAGGCGATGACAAACTGGGGGGTATTGGGCACAAAAATCCCCACCCGGTCGCCCTTCTTTACGCCCAGCGAAGCCAGGCCCGCCGCGAAGCGATCGGTCAGTTCGTTCATTTCACGGAAGGAGATCTTTGCCCCTTTGAAGATCGTACAAGGCGCGTCCGGGTATTTGCGCGCCGATTCTTCCAAAAAGTAGAACAGGGGAACTTCAGGGTAATCAATCGAATGCGGCACACCTTCATCATATCGCTGTAACCAGGGACGATCGCTCATATCTCTCTCCTTCATGTGTTTCAAGACAAAAAAGCTTATGCGGCAAAGTCATTATAGATAGTTCTGGAACGAATGTCAATTTTTCCCGCCAAGAAAGGCCCGCACCGCGGCTTCCATCTCCGCGGCGACGCCGGGGCGGGCGCGGAACCAGCAAATGCGCGGGTCATCCGGCTTAAACCAGTTGGACTGCTGGCGAATATAACGGCGGGTGATGCGGCGCATCTGCGCTTTGGCCTCTTCCAGGGAAATCTCGCCGCGCAGGTACTCAACGACCTGGCGGTAGCCGATCGCCGAGAGCGGCGGCAGCTCAGGGGCATACCCCCTGGCGAGCAAAGCCTGCACCTCGTCCACCAGTCCGGCGGCGAACATGGCCTCGATGCGCGCGTCCACGCGGGCGTACAGTTCCGGGCGCGGCCGCTGCAGGCCAAGCAACAGTTGCCGGTAGGGAGATGCGCCCGCTTCCCGCTGGGAGGAAAACCGTTCGCCGGTGGAGAGGATCACCTCCAGAGCGCGCACCGTACGGCGCAGGTTCTGCGGCTCGATGCGGATAGCCGCCTGAGGATCAAGCCGTTGCAGACGGTTGTATAATCCTTGCGCGCCGATCTCCTCCGCCCAGCGCTCCAACGCGAGGCGTAGCCGCGGGTCTGGCTCCACGCGCGGGACGCGCCAGCCCTCCACAAAGGCGCGCACGTACTGCCCCGTCCCCCCCACCATCAACGGCAATCGCCCGCGGGCGTGGATCTCCGCGATGGCCTGCCGCGCCGCTTCCAGATACTTCGCCAGGCTCCACACCTCGTCTGGATCGGCGACGTCTATCAAATGATGCCGGACGCGCGCGCGCTCCTGCTCCGAGGGTTTGGCCGTGCCGATATCCATGCCGCGATAGAGCAGGCGCGAATCCGCCGAGACAATCTCCGCGTCCAGGCGCTCAGCCAGATCAAGCGAGACAGCGGTTTTGCCCACCGCCGTAGGCCCCAACAGGATCAACAGCGGAGGTTTGCGCTCAAAAGACAGCATTTTCAAAGTGTTCAATCTGCGGCGCGATGCTTTTGGAGGGACGATAGATGGCGATGACGTCAATGCGCCAGCTCCCTTGAATTTCAGGGTGCTCGGCCAGGTAGTCTTCCGCCGCGGCCAGCAAATGAGCGCGTTTGGTCGCGGTGATCGCTTCTTCTGGATACCCGTAGCGCAGCGTGGCGCGCGTTTTGACCTCCACAAAGACGATCTCCTCCCCGCGGCGGGCGATCAGGTCAATCTCGCCATGCGGTGTGCGCACATTGCGCGCCAGCACAGCGTAGCCGCGCTCGACCAGATACTCGGCAGCGCGCGCCTCCCCCCAGCGCCCCAGGGTTTTACGATGATTCATTGTCCCAAAACTTTTTCAACCAATCGGGGACGGCCAGCGGCTGGTTTTTATCGCGCCGGGCAGCGGCCTCGACCAGGCGCTCGTACGCCCGAAGCATGCGCGCCCCGGTGTTTTCGATGGCGTACGCGGATACGCTTCGACGGGCGCCCTCGCTCAACTCACGCCTCAGGTCAGCGTCCATTGCCAGGCGCACCAGCGTCCCCGTAAAGGCTGCCAGGTCCAGCTCGGAGACAAGCATCCCGTTCTCGCCGTTATGGATGGTGTCGCCGATCCCCGGCGAGGAAATTCCCAACACCGGCAACCCTGCCGCCATGGCCTCAATCACCGAAAGAGGGTGCACCTCTGTCACCGAGGCGGTCACAAAGAGGTCGCTCATCGCCAGATATCGCGGGATTTCGCCATAGGGAACCATGCCGGTAAACACCAACCGATCGGTCATCCCCATGTGGCGCGCCAGGTCCTCCAGGGTATCGCGCTCGCTGCCATCCCCCACCAGCAACAGGCGCAGGTTGTCCACCGCTTGCGCTGCACCATGAAAGGCGCGCAGCAAAAAGGGCAGGTTTTTCTCCGGCCCAAGGCGACCGGCATACACCAGGATGATCTCCGCCTCGCTAAAACCAAACGCCGAGCGCGCCATCGGCGTCTCCACCTGGCGGAAGGGAGCGATGTCCACCCCGTTTGGGATAACCTCAATCGGCGCGTCCACACCCAGGTGACGCAGCACTCGCTCCACTCCAGGCGAGGGCGCCACCACCAGGTCTACCGAGTCACAGAAATTCCCCAGATAAGCCTTGAGGAACATTTCCCCCACCCCCTCAGGGACGTAAGGCAAATAGGCCTGCACATAAAGATCATAGCGGGTGTGATTGGTAAAAACGATCGGGATGCCAAACGGTTTGCAGTTGAGCAGCGCCAGCCCGCCGCTGAGGAAAGGATGATGCACGTGGACGACATCCATGCTGCGGAGGAGATCACGGGCCTCGCGCGTGTAACGCACATTGAGGTAAAAACCGGTATCCCGAATGGGGACGCCGGGCGAACGGATGATGTTGGACTCCTCGTCCTGGTAGTCTTCATCCCCAAAGGTGAACACGAACACATCGTGTCCCCGGGCTTCCAGGTAGCGCTTATTCAACTCAATGTAATTCGTCACGCCGCTGATATGCGGCTTGTAGATATCCGCCATCATGCCAATGCGCATGAGATCATCCTCTCCACTACCGAAAACCATTCCACCCCACCAATCATACCATGCAGGCTGGTGCTCCCGCCATCTGGCATCCAACACGATCCGCGGGTAAAATGCACACATGGCTCAACGAAAGCACCTGCCCCAGATCGACCGCATCGGTACGCTGGCTGCCAGCATCATGCTGGCCTACTTTCTGGCGCGGGTGATCCGCATCCCTTCGTTTGACTTCATCCTCAGGCTGCCCGGCGCGCAACTGGACCTGCACTTCAGCATCACCACGGTGGTGGCGCTCTTTGTCATCGGGCTGACGGCCACGGGCGTGGACTGGTTGCTGAGGGAACACCCGGCGTTGAGCGGGCGCACCACCTTCCAGCACTGGCTGCTGCCGGCGCTGACCGCCTGGGCGGTGGGCGCCGCGCTGCTGCGACAGCCCCTCGGCCTGGTGTGGTGGGTCGGATTCGGCCTGGGGTCGGCGTTGCTGATGCTGATCGTGGTCGCCGAATACATTACCATCGACCCGCAAGATTTGCGCCGCCCCCCCGCGGCGATCACGCTGACCGCGGTGGCCTACGCTCTCTACCTGGTGATCACCATGCTGGCGCGCTTGCGAGGGGTGCGCCTCTTCCTCACCGTGCCGCTGGTAACCCTGGCCAGCGCGCTGGTTGGTCTGCGGCTGCTGTTGTTGCAATTTCCCCGGCGCGGCGTGTGGCGGTCAACCGCGGTGATCGCCTTGATTTGCGCGCAGGTGAGCACGGCGCTATACTATCTCCCTCTCTCGCCAATGGCCTTCGCGCTCGCCCTCGTCGGTTTGCTTTACAGCCTGGTCACGCTGGCGGAAAGCGTTATCCGGAATCAGCGCGGCCTGCGCATTGCGCTGGAACCCGCCCTGGTGCTGGCCTTCACCTGGGCCCTCGCCATGATACTGAGATAAGCTCCCTGCAACCAGAACGAGCAGATTGGGTTAATAGGGATGCCACTCCGTCGGGTTGGTGAGGCCAGGCCACGCCGCCCTTCACAATCGCAGGAGGAAAAACTATGCAAAGCTGGATCCCATACGCTGTACTCGTGCTCTCGTACCTGATCGGGGCGATCCCCATGGGGTTCATCGCCGTCAAACTGACCACCGGGAAGGACGTCCGCCAGATTCAAAGCGGCCGCACGGGAGGGACAAATGCCATGCGGGCGGCGGGGTTCTGGGTTGGTTTTCTCACCAGTCTGGCCGACGTAGGCAAAGGGATGGTTTCAGTATGGCTGGCGCGCAACCTGAACCCCGGTAACACCTGGATCGAAGTGCTCGCCCCCACCATCGTCATCATCGGGCACAACTACTCGATCTTCACCCTGCACCGTGACGAAAACGGCCGTCTGAAGATCGGCGGGGGCGCGGGCGGCGCGCCCAGTGTGGGCGGCGCTTCAGGGCTGTGGCCGCCGATGTTCTTCATCCTCGTCCCCCTGGGAGCGTTAATCCTCTTCGGGATCGGCTACGCCTCGGTGGCGACCCTCAGCCTGCCGATCATCGCGGCCCTGATCTTCGCGCTTCGCGCATCCATGGGGCTATCCCCCTGGTATTACCTGTGGTACTGCCTGTTCGCCGAAATCATCATCCTATGGGCGCTGCGCCCCAACCTCAAACGCCTGGCTAACGGCACTGAACGACTGGTCGGCTGGCGGGCCAAGCGCCGGAAGCGCGCAGAGGCCAGAAAGCAAGATACAACGTCTTAGCGCCCGTACAGACCAACCAGCTCTCCCTGGCCGAGGATGCGCCCCTGCATGGCGCGCTCCACCTCGGCCTTGCTCGCGCCAGAAGGGAGTTCCAGCATCCCATCCAGAGCATAGAGCTTGAAGAAATAGCGATGCGGCTCCCCCGGCGGCGGGCACGGGCCACCATAGCCTGTGCTGCGCCAGCCATTGCGCCCCTCCACCCCAACGCCGCGGACCCCCGCGGGCAACGAGCGCACCTCCGCGGGAATATCAAACAGCACCCAGTGAACCCACGTGCCGGCTGGCGCGTCGGGGTCATCAACGATCAGGGCAAAGCTACGCGTCCCGGAAGGGACGACCGTCCAGTTCAACTCCGGGGAGATATCCCGCCCATCACAGGTATACTGCTCCGGGATCATCCCCTGCGCCTCAAAGGCCGGGCTGGTCAGATCAATCCGCACCATTTGCTCATCTCCTTCTTCCACCGGAACGGGTGTGCATCCCACTATCCAGAGAAAGATCACACCCAGGCCAATCCACAACAAGCAAGGGCGGTTCATCCTGCACCTCCTTTAAGGGGAAATCAAAACGGCGCGCGCCGGCGCGCCATCGCTGCCGCGGATTTTTAACGGCAGGCAATACAGCGTATACGCCCCCGGCGCGACCTCAGAAAGATCCAGCCCCTCCAGAGGGATCACTCCGGCGCGCAGCAAGATGCGATGCGTAGGCACCGGCGCGACAAAGGGGGCCACAGAGAGATAATCCACGCCCACCAATTGAATCCCCTGCGCCACCACCCACTCCGCGGCCCCAGCATCCAGAGCAACAAAGTCCTCCTGAAACGTCTGTTCCCCGCGCGCCCACAACGCCGAGTTGCGCGTCTTGAGCAGTAAGCGCCGCGTCCCTGCGGGGATAGAGGCGGCTTCCAGGGCGTCCGCGGTGATCGCCGCGCCGAGCCGGGGCAGCTCAATCACCTGCGCCGGGCCGATGAGCACATCCAGGGCGAGCTGCTCCGCCGTGGGCGCGTCGCCGCCGAGGAAATGATAGGGCGCGTCCACGTGCGTGCCGATATGCACGGCGGCGGAAAGGTGCGTTACATTGGCGTCGGCGCCGTGCTCCATTTGGCTGATGCGGCGCAGTTCAATCGGCGGGTCACCCGGCCAGGTGGGCAAATCAGGATGAATAGCGAGGGAGATATCGTGAGTTTTCATGGTTGAGGTGGTTATAGCCAAAGTGGTTTTCGGTTGGTAGTCAGCGCGGCGGGAAAACGGCTTTGCGCACCGTCGCCTGCTCCAGAGCTTCACGGTCCACCGTCACGCCCAGGCCGGGCGCATCAGGGACATCGATGGTGCTATCGGCGTTGAGGGTGAAGACCTCGCGGGTGATATCCCTGGCGTAGTAGCGCTCGGTGGCGGAGATGTCGCCCGGTAGTTTAAAGTCAGGCAGCGACGCCAGGGCGAGGTTGGCGGCGCGCCCCACGCCGGTTTCCAACATGCCGCCGCACCACACCGGCACGTCTTGCCGCAGGCAAAGATCGTGAATCCGGCGTGCGTTGAGCAGACCGCCGACGCGCCCTTGCTTGATGTTAATCACCCGGCAGGCTTCCATCTCCAGCGCCTGACGCGCCTGGCGGGGCCCGGTGATGCTCTCGTCCAGGCAAAGAGGCGTGTGAAAACGCTGTTGCAGGCGGCGGTGATCCCACAAATCGTCCTCCGCCAGGGGCTGCTCAATCAGCAACAGGTCGAAGTCGTCCAGCGGCAACAGAGCAGCGGCGCTTTCCAGCGTATAGGCCGAGTTGGCGTCCACCTGCAGAGGCAGGTCGGGGTGGCGCTGGCGCACCGCCTGCACCACGCTGAGATCGCGCCCCGGCTTGATCTTCAACTTGACGCGCCGGTAGCCGCGGGCGAGATACCCATCCACCACGCGCAGTAATTCATCCAGGGTGTCTTGCAATCCCACAGAAACGCCCACGGGAACCCGGCGTCGCTCCCCGCCCAACATTTCACGCAGGGATTGTCCGCTGGCTTTGCCGAGCAGATCCCACAAAGCCATCTCCACGCCGGCCTTGGCCATCTGATGCCCTTTGATGTGCGCCAGGCGAGCCTGCAAATCAGCCGCGTCCACCAGAGGTTTGCCGATCAGCGCGGGGAGGATGAACTCTTGATAAAGATGCCAGGCCGTGCCCACAGTCTCATAGGCGTAGCCAGGATGGCGGTCGGCGACGCACTCCCCCCAGCCGGTCATCCCCTCGGCATGGACTTCGAGGAGGATGCACTCGCGAGCGTAGATGCGCCCAAAAGAGGTTTCAAAATGCGCCTGCAAGGGCATGCGGAGATGATAAAGGGTGACTTGGGAAATGCGCATGGAGTTTCTCTTCGATGGATCGGCTGGTCTAATAATCGGATAGGTTCTAAAACGTGCTCTCCCCGTGGCTGAGGACATAGAAGCTGCGCGGTTGAGCGCCAGGCAGGAAGACAAAATCGGTGATCAGATAGCCGCGGGCGAAGAGGTCTTCCAGCAAAGCACGGTTGTGCATTCGCCAGGCCAGCGCCAGCGCGGCATCAGCCTGACGCAGGGCTTGAAAATCGGCGGGGATCTCCACCAACAGCAAGTTCTCCCCCTCGGCGGCTGCGTCCACTTCCACCGGCTCCGGCCAGCCATCCGGGCGCAGGCGCGTGGGGTTGAGGATCTGCGCGCCGGAGGCCAGGAAGTGCGCCAGGTCGAGAGAGCGGCGGCTGTTAGCGCTCAACCGGCGCTCCACGCGCGAGGTGTTGACCCACCAATCCACCCGCAAGCGGTCGGAGGGCAGGCCAGCGTTCAGGCCGTCACGCATCTCGCCATAGTATTCGCGAATATACGTGTTGCACACGGCGCCCAGTTTGGCGATGTTCAGGCGGGCATTGCGGCTGAGCAGGGGATCGTACGTCCACTGGATCAGGCCTAACCCCTGCGCCCGCACCATCTGCCACTGAGCGCGCTTGAGGCGGAACCCCAGGCCACGATCGCGGTAATCCGGATGAATGCCGGCCATGTGCGAGGCGTGCATCGGGCGCGGTCCGCCGCGGGACTCGGTCACGCCGGGGAAGCCGAACACAAACCCCACCAGTTGCCCCCCTGTCAACGCGCCGATCACCAGCCCGCCGTGATCGACCGCCGCCCGCAAAAGATGCACCGGGACAACGTCGGTTTCGTTCCCCGGCCATACCTGGCGTTGCAGTTCTTCCACCAACAACAACTCTTCCGGGCTTTCAAGCAAACGGATTTGAATCGTCATCTTCACGACCTGCGGCGCAAAGCGTTGCGCAGAAATTCAAGTCGCCAATTCACGCCCTCCAGATAGCCCAGGCGGTGAGAGAAACGTGAAGGCAGCAGGTTAAACACCCGCGGGAGGGTATCCAGAGCACAGGTACGATTGCCTGCCAGATAATCCAGCCAGAAGGTGGAAACCGGCGCGGCAGGCAGAAAATATTCTAACATCACTGTGATCGCCCGCAGATAGGGCGGCGGCAGCGAAATCAACCGGCGGCGCAGACCCAACCGCGCCGCGATGATCTGGATGATCTCGCGCAGCGAGAGGAACTCTGGCCCGCCCAGCTCGTAGAGCTGATCGCGGGTGTCTTCATCGTCCAGCGCCCAGGCCATGCAGGCGACCAGGTCTTCCACCCACAGCGGCTGCAAACGCATCTCGCCATCACCAGGGATGAGGGCAAAGCCCGGTTGCACAGCGAGCAACTGCGCCAGCCCGGTGGTGAACCCGTCTCCCGGCCCAAAGACAATCGCCGAACGGAAAATGGTGTAGGCCAGACCGCTGTTACGGATGGCCTGCTCGGCAATCGCCTTGGCCTTGAAGACAGGGTAAGCCGAGGCGCGGTCAGCGCCCAGGTGACTGAGATAGAGCAAGCGATCCACCCCTGCATCCACGGCCGCGGTCAGCAACGCCCGCGTGCCGCGCACATCCACCGTCAACAAATCAGCCGCCGCGCCGCGCCGCTCCACACCGGCGAGGTGATACACCGTATCCACACCCACCATGGCAGCGCGCAGCCCGCGGAGATCACCCAACGAGGCCACCGCTACCTCCACCGAGACGCCGCGCGGCAGCCGCGGTGAAGTCTGCGAAGGGCGGATCAGAGTGCGCACCTGATAGCCCGCCGCGACCAGATGACGGATCAGCGCCCGCCCGATAAAACCCGTCCCACCCGTGACCAGAATCATGGCCGCGATTATAGCATGCCGGCGCTGGCACGCGCCTTGCAACGTCTCAGACGAGGAACACTCCAACCGTGTTGACGCCTATGGACAACGCCATGAAATCTCCCTCCCGAACGTTCGGCTTTCATTACTTCCCTGACGACCAGCACTATCGTCAGGCCGATCTGGAAACCTGGCTGCCACGGCTGCGTCAGCTTGGGGCTGGCTGGCTCGTGCTCAAAGCGCCAGCGACGCGCGCCCTGCCAGAAGCTTTTCTGCGCGGATTGTTGGAGGCCGGGGTCTCGCCAGTAGTTCACTTCGACTGGGAGGCAGCGCACACGCCGCCCCCGGCCGATGTGCAACTGCTCTGCCGCACCTACGCCCGCTGGGGTGTGCGCCATGTCGCTTTCTTCAACCAGCCGAACCAGCGAACCTTCTGGCGCGGGGCGCTCTGGGCGCAGCAAAACCTGGTGGAGCGCTTCCTCGATCTCTTCTTGCCGCTAGCGGAGGAG
>WFTY01000202.1 GCA_015485245.1 Anaerolineales bacterium
TTCTGGTGTTGACCATCGCCGGCGAGCGGCTGGAACTCAGCCGGATTGTGACGCGCTCGGCCTTCAGCCGCCGCGCCTTTGCCGCGGTTGCTTTGCTTTTCCTGGCTGGTCTGATCTGGTCGTTGGTTGCCTGGGATGCCGGTGTTCGCCTGACCGGCCTGGGCACGCTGGGACTGGCCCTGTGGTTGCTCCATTATGACCTCGCCCGCAAGACCATCCGTCGGCGCGGTTTGACGCGCTTCATCGCCGCTTGCTTGCTTGGGGGATACTTCTGGCTGGCAATATCCGCAGGCGTGATGGTGGTTTATGGCGCCGCGCCCGCCGGGTTGGTTTACGACGCCGCGTTGCATGCTGTTTTCATCGGTTTTACCTTCACTATGGTTTTCGGCCACGCGCCGATCATCTTCCCCGCTGTGTTAGGGGTCGCTGTGCGCTATCGCCCGGCGTTCTACCTGCCGCTGGCGCTGTTGCACGCCTCTTTAGTTCTGCGTCTCGGCGGCGGGCTGATGGGGCTCGGCTGGGCGCGCTTGTGGGGCGGGCTGGTCAACCTGCTGGCGATCCTGCTGTACCTGGGCATGCTGGCGTTCAGTCGCACGCAGGGGGTGGAGAACGCCGTTGATCGGCCCCGGGCGGCGTGAATTTGTGACATTTGACCCCCTCAATCAATATGGATGTACTGGGCTTTGGCGGGCAATGGTTGTATGATGGTAGACCCATCTGAGAATCGCTTAGGGATGTCCTATGGATCTGCGCTCCATCTTCGATGTCGTTTCCATCATTATTCAACTGATTTTCCTGGAAGGGATTCTTTCGATTGATAACGCCGCCGTGTTGGGGGCGATGGTATCGAAGCTCCCTAACGACAAGCCTGTGCCATATCCGCAGGCGTTAAAGTTCCTGCAACCTTTCACAGATCACTATCTGGGAATGCAGCAATCGGCCGCCCTTAAGGTGGGTTTGTTGGGCGCGTACTTCGGCCGAGGGGTGATGCTGGTGCTGGCCGCCTGGGTAATCCGCAACCCGGTGCTGCACCTGCTGGGCGCGCTTTACCTGATTAAACTGGCTTTTGGTTACCTCTCGGGGGAAGAAGATGATGATGAAACAGAAGTGCTGCCCGGGGATCAGACCAGCGCCTTTTGGATGGTGGTGTTGAACGTCGAACTGGCCGATCTGGCTTTCAGCCTCGACAATGTGGTGGCTGCTGTGGCGCTATCGGATCATATTGTGATTGTGATGCTGGGGGTGGCGTTTGGCATCGTCATCATGCGCTTTGCCGCCGGTATTTTTTCCTGGTTGATTAGCCGCGAGCCGGCGCTGGCGACTGGCGCCTATCTGGTGGTGCTCAATATCGGTGTGGAATTGCTGCTTGCGGAGTTCTGGGGTATCGAGATAGGCGCATGGAGCAAATTTGCCATTTCGGTGGTGACGTTGCTTTTGTGCGTCTTGTACGCCCGCGCAAAGCCGCTGCACGTGCTTTCGCCCGCGTTCAACTGGCTCGCTCGCGGCATGGGATGGGCGAACCGCTCGATCAACCTGATTTTTGTTCCCTTTGGCTGGTTGCTGCAGAATATCTATCAACTTCTGGTGAATCCGCCCGTGGATTGAGGGGGAAAGCGGCGTCTTCTCGCTCGCTCCTGGCTGAGCCTCTGGTGACGGGGCATGTGCCAAGCGAAACGCCCGGCATCCGCCGGGCGTTTCTGAATCTGGCGGAGAGGGCGGGATTCGAACCCGCGATACCTTGCGGTATACGCGCTCTCCAGGCGCGCGCACTAGACCGGACTATGCGACCTCTCCAATCTTTTCTGAGCGGGCGGCATTATACCATAAACTGTTACCCTGGGAACATGCTCTCCAGCAGCTCGGGGGCGAATTGGGTCACCATCTCGGATGAGAGGGCGTTTTGCCGGCAGATGGCCGCGTACAGATCGGCGCTGGGGCGTTTGCGCCGCGCCTGGGTTTCCAGATCGAGCTCCCAGAGGCCAAAACGTTGCGTCCAGCCGCGCTCCCACTCGAAATTGTCCACCAGCGTCCAATGAAAATACCCTTCGATCGGCCAGACGAAGTTGACCGCTCGCCACATCTGGTGGATGTGCTGGATCAGGTAACGGCGGCGCAGGGAGTCTTCGCTGTCCTCCACGCCATTTTCGGTGACGATGATGGGAACTCCAAATTGCAACCCCCACTTGAGGGCCTGATAGAACCCCAGGGGTTCGTTGGCGATGAAACCGGTGGGGCTGACCTCCGTCCGGGGATCGTAGAACCGCTTGCTGAACAGGTTGCCGGGAGCCAGGAGGTTGAAGGCCACGCGCTCGCGCGTGTAATAGTTAATCCCCAGGAAGTCCTGAGTCCCGCGCGCCTGCGGTATGGATTGGCGGCGGCCGAAGAAGTTCAGCCGGCCGTGGTGAGCGGCGCGCGGGAAGAAATCGTTATAGGTTTTGGAGAGCGCCCCCGCTACCCAGCGATCGGGCGGGAACCAGGCGCGGGCGGGCAGCATCCCGCGGTAATTGACCGCCATACCAACGCGCGCCTCGGGTTGTACGGTGTGAATAGCGTGATAGGCCGCCGCGTGGCCGCGCACCAGGTTGGTCATCACCCGGTAAGCTGATCCCAGGTCGCGTTTGCCGGGGGGAAATTCGCCCAGCACATAGCCCACCGAAGCGTAGACGTTCGGTTCGTTGATCGTACACCAGAGATCGACGAAATCCTTGAGCGCTTCCACCACGCGGCGCACAAAGGCTTCAAAGCGTTCGACCACGCCTTCATACTCCCATCCACCCAGATGCATCAGCCACAGCGGATCGGTGAAGTGGTGCAGTGTGACCATGGGTGTCAGGCCGCGCTCACGCAGGCCGCGCACCATCTGGCGGTAATGGTCGAGGGCGTCCTCATCCCAACGGTGTTCAGCGGGCTGGATGCGACTCCACTCCACGGAGAGCCGATGGCTGTTTTGCCCGCTCTCGGCGGCGCGGTCGAAATCCTCGCGCCAGCGGCCGCTCCACCAGTCGCAAGCCACTTTGCTGGAATGGCCGGGGAGGACGTGGCCTTCCTGTTCCCACTGATACCAGTTGTTGTTGGTGTTGCCGCCTTCGACCTGGTGGGCGGCTGTCGCCGTCCCCCATAAAAATCCTTTGGGGAAATAAAACGTCGCCTGGGCCATGTATGCTTCCTGTTCTGGGTTGACGAGTAGCCTGTTTCCGTTGGCTCCATTTTACTTGCGGTTGAGGTTTTGGCAAAGGATCACGAGGCCGGCGCTGGGTGTGGTATTCTTGACTTATCTGGTGTCCAATCTCCTGGTGAGAGTAGAAGAGGCGTGCCGATGACAGGCAAGAAAGGATGTACGGGCGCTTCCTCGCTGAAGGTCTACGTGGTCAACAAGATGGGGTACGCCAGCCTGGTCAATGCGCCCTGGCCTTAACCCCGGTGGCATTTCGCATGACATACACAACATTCATCGCTCTGGGAAGCAACCTGGGTGACCGCCGGGCGAACCTGCGCGCGGCTGTGGCTGCCCTCCCCCCTGCTGTGCAGGTGACGGCCTGCTCCCCGATCTATCAGACCGCCCCGTGGGGATACACGGATCAGCCGGATTTCCTCAATCAGGTCGTTCGCGGGGAAACCAATCTTTCTCCCCGGGAGCTGCTGGTTTTCTTGAAAAACCTGGAATCCAGTTTGGGGCGGGAGAAAACATTTCGCTATGGCCCGCGACAGATTGATCTGGACATCCTTTTTTATGCCGATACGATCGTCGCGGAGAGCGATTTACAAATCCCTCACCCACGTCTGCACGAGCGTGCTTTTGTGCTCGTGCCGCTGGCAGACCTGGCGCCGGACTGGGTTCACCCGCAATTGGGGTGCGATGTGCGAACGCTGCTCGCCGGGGTGGATGCGCGCGAGGTGGAGCGTTTTGCTGAATCCTGAAGAAACTTCCTTGCCACCTTCCACAGGGTGGACTATCATTCTGCCTCACGACGTATGATTTTGTTAATTGCTTTGTTGCTCATGTTTGCCCTTCCCGGCGTGCTCCTGCTGCTGGAGCGACGTCAGGTGCGTCTGGGATTCATCTGGCTTACAGCGGTGGGCGGGACGTTCGTTGTGTGGGTGTTGATGTGGTTCGCCCGCCTGGCCGCGCCGGTGCAGATCGTGCTGGTGCGTTGGGAAGCCGGTAGCCTTTTACGCGCCAGCATCACCCTGTTGCTGGATGAGATTTCCTGGCCGTATGCGCTGGGGCTATCCGCCCTCTACCTGGTGATGGTGTTGGGCGATGTGTTCAATCTAAGGGATGTGGAACCGCGTCGCTGGGCGGGTGGTCTGGG
>WFTY01000203.1 GCA_015485245.1 Anaerolineales bacterium
GGATGTAGGAGAAGGTCGCCAGCGAGGACATGTGCGCCTTGGGCGGGTCGGAGCACAGCGCTTCGATCACGCCAGCGTACTCCGTGGCCACGAAGGGCTGAATCACCAGGCCCGTCTGATCGTAGATCAGGCTGGCGACGTCTTCAAAGCCAGCCACCACGCGCTCGGTCTCGCCCGAAGGCACAACCGCCCAGATGATCGGATTCTCTTCCGTGCCCAGAGCAGGCTCTTCGGGCGGGAAGAGGTCGTCATAGGTGATGTTGAAATCGGGGCCAAAGTACTTCTTGTTGACCTCGTCCAGGAAGCCGTTCTGAGCCAGCTCCTTGATGGCGGCGTTGACCGGTTCAACCAGGTCGCTGCCCTTGGGGAAAATGAAGCCCAATTGGTCGCTGGAGAGCGAGGGGCCAACCAGCTTGAGTTGATCGGCGTTCTCGCCCAGGTAACCCTGACCGGCGACTTCGTCGATGATCACGGCGTCAATGTCGCCAGCGATCAGCGCCTGAACGGCGAAGGGGAACTGCTCAAAGCCCTGGATGCGATCTTCCGGCAGGAACTTGGCCGCGGTCTCATAGTTGGTGGTGCCCGTCTGGGTGCCCAGCTTGAGATCCTCGTTGTTGACGATGTCTTCGATGCTCTGGATGCGATTCTCGTCAGCGCGCACCAGCAAGCGCTGTTCGATGTTGATGTAGCCAACGGAGAAGTCGACGATCTCGGCGCGATCGGCGGTGATGGTGATGCCGTCCGCGGCCGCGTCGAACTGCCCATCAGCCACAGCCTGGATCATACCTTCCCAGGCGGCCTCAACGTACACCGGCGTGCAGTTGATCAGGCGGCAGATTTCGTTCCAGACTTCGTAATCCCAACCGGTCGCCTCGCCTGTCTCGGGGTCGATGTAGTTGAAGGGCAGGTAGGCGTTTTCCACGGCGATGGTGACCTCGCGGCCGCCCAGGTCGGGCAGGCCGCCCTCTTCCGCCGGGGCGGCTTCTTCCGCCGGGGCGGCTTCTTCGGCAGGCGCAGCCTCCTCGACAGCAGGCTCGACGGTGGCAGGCTTGCAAGCCGCCAGCACGAGAACTGCTGCCAGGAGGAGCATGAGGAACAATAACGTACGTTTCATAATCTTCTCTCCTTCTGGAAATGTGAGTGTGGTATCGAGGGCAGGCAGGCGCCTTGCCCAAAACGACATTATACAGGATAGACGAAGATGCCGAATCGCGCAAGAGGCGTTCGGCGCGATTTTTGTCATCTTTTACGTTTTTCTGATGTTGTTCTGGTGCCCGGGCCGGATGTAAGTCTCGAGGTGGGGCATTCACGCGGGGATGATATAATGGGCTAAATTCGCGAGCAAGTTCATTGATGGTGAACAGGTGATGAGTATCTCTGAAGGAAAACCAACTACAACCGATTTTATCCGCGAGGCGGTGAAAGAAGACCTGGCCTCGGGGCGTTTTGATTATGTCCACACCCGCTTTCCACCGGAGCCGAACGGCTATCTGCACATCGGCCACGCCAAGGCGATCCTGATTGATTATGGCGTGGCGCAGGATTTTGGCGGCAAGTTCAACCTGCGCTTTGATGACACCAATCCGGTCAAAGAGGAGGCCGAGTTCGTCGAGGCGATCAAAGAGGATATGCGCTGGCTGGGTGTGGATTGGGAAGACCGCGAGTTCTACGCCTCCGACTATTTTGAGCAGTTGTACCAGTTCGCCATCAAGCTGATAAAAAAAGGCAAGGCGTACGTAGATGACCTCAGCCCGGATGAGATCCGCGAATATCGCGGCACGCTGACCGAGCCGGGGAAGAACAGCCCTTACCGCGACCGTCCGGTGGAAGAGAACCTGGATTTGTTTGAGCGCATGCGGGCTGGAGAATTCTCTGCGGGCGCGCGCGTGCTACGCGCCAAAATCGACATGGCCTCCGGCAACATCAACTTGCGCGATCCAGTGATGTACCGCATTCTGCATGCTGAACATCACCGCACCGGCGACCAATGGTGCATTTACCCGATGTACGATTTTGCTCATGGGCAGTGCGATTCTATTGAGGGGATCACCCATTCCCTCTGCGACCTGGCGTATGAATCTCACCGCCCTTTGTACGACTGGTTCCTCGATGAGCTGGAAATCTTTCACCCGCGTCAGATTGAGTTCGCCCGGTTGAACCTGAGTTACACGGTGCTCAGCAAGCGCTACCTCAAACGCCTGGTGGATGAGGGGCATGTGAATGGTTGGGATGACCCTCGCATGCCCACGCTGGCTGGCTTGCGGCGTCGCGGTGTGACCCCTCAGGCGATCTGGAGCTTCATGCGGGAGATCGGCGTGGCGAAAACCGAGAGCGTGGTGGATATGGCTTTGTTTGAGCATCATATCCGCAAGGACTTGAATCTGCACGCCGAGCGCCGTATGGCGGTGCTTGATCCCGTTAAGGTGATTGTCACCAACTACCCCGATGGCCAGGTGGAACATCTTGAGGCAATTAACAATCCCGAAGATGAATCTGCCGGCAGGCGGCAGGTGCCTTTCTCGCGCGAACTTTTCATCGAACGCGATGACTTTATGGAGGACCCCCCCAAGAAATTCTTCCGCCTGGCGCCGGGGCGGGAAGTTCGCCTGCGCTTTGGTTACTTCATCACCTGCACGGATTACAAAAAGGATGAGAGCGGGCGCGTGACGGAAATCTACTGCACCTACGACCCCGAGACGCGCGGCGGATACGCCCCCGATGGGCGGCGGGTGCGCGGCACGCTCCATTGGGTCTCCGCTGCGCATGCCATCGAGGCCGATGTGCGCCTGTATGACCGCCTGTTTACCAAAGAAGACCCGATGGACTTCGATGCCGAGGCTGGGGAAGATTTCACCGATTTCATCAACCCCGATTCGCTCAAAGTGCTCACCGGCTGCAAACTGGAACCCTCGTTGGCCGAAGCCAAACCGGGCGACCGCTTCCAGTTCGAGCGCCGCGGCTACTTCTGCATGGATCCGGATTCCAGGCCGGACGCTCCGGTTTTCAATCGCACCATCGCCTTGCGCGACACCTGGGCGAAGGTCAGGAGAAAGGCGACAGGGTAGCAAGTCACCCA
>WFTY01000204.1 GCA_015485245.1 Anaerolineales bacterium
AAGCGCGCCGCAGCTTCCGGGTGTCCTTTCAGCGCGGCGAGCAGGTCATCTGGCACAAAATTCGTCCGATTCACTTCGTCACCTCCCAGGTTCGCCCTTGGAGTTCTTCTAAGGCCTCATAGGCGGTCAGGTCGAGTTGCAGGGGCGTCAGCGAAACGTACCCCGCCTTGATGGCCCCAAAATCGGTACCACTCTCCGCCACGGCGGTGGGGGCCTGGCCGCCGATCCAGTAGTAGGGCCGTCCCTGCGGGTCTTGGCGGCGCACCAGTTGATCGCGGTAGAGGCGCGTGCCCATGCGCGTCACCTGCAAGCCGCGGATCTCCTCCAGCGGCAGATAGGGCACATTGACGTTGAACACCACCCCCGGCGGGAAGCCGCTCTCCAGCAAGCGGGCGGCGATGCGCCGGGCGAAAACTGCCGCCGGGCGGTAATCCAGCGTCCCCAGGTGATTCTCCGGCGAATCGAGCGAGACGGCGATGCCCGGCACGCCGCCGATCACCGCCTCCATCGCCGCGGTCACCGTACCGGAGTAGGTCACGTCGTGGCCGATGTTGGCGTTGGGGTTGATGCCCGAAACCACCAGGTCCACCGGCTCGACCATCCCCAGCAGCGCCAGGGCGACGCAGTCGGAGGGCGCGCCGTCACAGGCCAGCGCGCTCAGGCCGCCGGCGAGTTGCACTTCCTTCACCCGCAGCGGACGGTGCAGCGTCTTGACGTGCCCGGAGGCCGACCAGTTGCGATCCGGAGCCAGGATGCTCACCCGCCCCAGTTTGCTCATCTCGCGCGCCAGCGCCAGCAAACCCGGCGCGGTCACACCATCATCATTGGTTACAAGAATGTGGATCATGGGAAGAATTATAACCGCAGAAGAATTTCGATGATACAATCGCCCGCATGGAAAACCTACGGGCGGCATATAAATCCTATCCTTCCCAATTCTGGCTTCTTTTTCTGGGGATGCTGATCAGTTTTGCCGGATCAAGCATGATCTGGCCATACCTGATGATCTACGCCAGCGAAAAACTCACGTTGCCGATGGCCGCCGTCGCCAGCCTGATGACGCTCAACGCCGCCGCGGGCCTGGGGGCTTCCTTTGTCGCCGGGCCGGTCGCCGATCGGATAGGACGTAAAGTGGGGTTGATCGTCGGCCTGGCAGGCAGCGGATTGCTCTACCTGGCACTGATCCCGGCCGAAACCTATCTGGTCTTCGCCGCGTTGATGGCCGCGCGCGGTGCCTTCGAGCCGCTCTATCGCGTCAGCGCCGACGCCATGGTGGCAGATCTGATCCCCGCGGGACAGCGCGCCGAGGCGTATGCCCTCACCCGCCTGGCGAAAAACCTGGGCATTGCCATCGGACCGGCGGTCGGCGGCGTGGTAGCGACCGCCTCGTACAGCGTCGCCTTTAGCGCAGCGGCAGGCGGGCTGCTCTTCTTTGGCGCGCTGACCTGGCTCTTCGTGCGCGAAACCTTACCGGCTGCCCATCCCCAGCAATCAGCGGATGATCCTGGTCGCGGCTACGCCCACATCCTGCGAGACCGCCCCTTCATGGTCTTTGTGCTGGCCTTCACCCTGACCCAGATCAGCGCTGCGGTCATCTGGGTGCTCATGGGCGTATACGCCAAGCAAAACTACGGCGTGCTAGAAAACCGCTTCGGGCTGATCCCGATGACCAACGCCCTGATGGTGGTAACGTTGCAGGTTTACATTACCCGCTTGAGCAAGCGCCATCCCCCCTTGAAAGTGATGGCCTTCGGCGGACTGCTCTATGCCGTGGGGACGGCAAGCGTCGCCCTGTCTACCGGGTTCTGGGGATTTTGGGCCAGCATGGTGGTGCTTACCTGGGGAGAACTCTTCCTGGTTCCGACGGCAACCACCTTCGCGGCCAACCTGGCGCCTATGGACTTGCGCGGTCGTTATATGAGTATCTTCTCCCTGAGCTGGGGAGTGGCCACTGGAATCGGCCCGGTAGGTGGAGGCTATCTCAACGATACCCTCGGCCCACGGGCGATCTGGTACGGCGGCGGGCTGATGGGCTTCCTGGGGGCGGTGTGGTTCCTGCTGCAATTCCGCCGGCATCCGGAGAGCGCGGCGGTCTCCGCGATCGAGCAGGAACGAACTGCGTAAGACCTGTCAGTAAGTAAAGTCGTACACCTTTTCGGTGCAGACACCGCTTGTCCCGTCAGCGCTGCACATCTTGATATTCAGTCTGCCGCTGACACCCACGCCAAGCGGTGACGGGATATTCGTATAAATCCAGCCCACTGCACCGCTTGCCAGAGATGAGGCCCCGTATTGGACGCACTGAGGATAGGGTTCCGGCGGCAGCGTGTGGAACGGCTGATCTTTAGCGCCAAAATTCAACGTGGTCCCCGTGGGACCTTCAAGGCTGAAGAAGAGGGATTCAATCGCCAGCGTGCCCGTATTCTTAATCCAGAACGCAACCATCGGCGT
>WFTY01000205.1 GCA_015485245.1 Anaerolineales bacterium
AAAAGGATAGGCCTCCGCCACCCAGAAGTCTACCGTAAACGGGCCGAACACCACCGCCAGCCACCCCATCCCAGAGCCGAGGATCGCCAGGGTGAATGCCGTCCGGCGGAGGCGCTCGGCAGACAACATCACCCCGAAAAAGCGCCACAACGCGAAGAAAAGCAAGCCAGAGGCGAGCAAGCGCGCGGCGTGAAACACTGCAATCAACTCCACGCGTAACCAGCGCGCCAGATGCCCCAGGAAGAGGTAAAACAACTGTATATACACTCCCGCTCCCGGGTCGGCGCTGTAAACCAGGCGATAACGCCAGCTCCCCATCCAGCCCTGATACATCTTGGCGAGGTAGGAATAACCGTCTACCGGGTTGAGCAAGAAACCGCTGAAGCGCCACGCCGTCCCCGCAGCGCGCCAGGCCAGCAGATACGGCAAAGTGATCGCCACAAACACCAGCACAACGCTGCCCCAGGGGAAGCGATCCACGTCTCTCCCGAGGCGTACTTCAACATCCATAAAAACAATTGTAACGCAAGTTCCCCCACCGCTCCCTTGCCTTCCAGGGAAAGCCCATCTATAATCACTATACTCCTACCCACCGACGAAAGGGAGCTGATGAGCCGCCCGAAGGATCTCTACGACCTGCAACAAATCGACAGCCAGCTCGACCGGATCAACGCCCGCCTGAAAGAGATCGCCGCCATTCTGGCAGATGACCAGGCTGTGCGCCAAGCCCAGGGGGAAGCCGACAAAGCCGCTCAACATCTGGCAGAGGCGCAAAAACAGCTTCAACAGGCCCGCCAAATCGTGCAGGCCCAACGCACAAAAATTCAGCAAGAGGAAGACAAACTCTATAGCGGTCGGGTGGTCAACCCCAAAGAGCTAAACGATCTACAGAACGAGGTCGCGGCGCTCAAGCGTCACCTCGACACTCTGGAAGAACGGCAGATCGAAGCCATGCTGCTGGTCGATGAAACCAGCGCCGTCAACGAACGTGCCCAGCAGAAACTCGAGGCGGTCAAAGCCGAGAGCGCGCAGCGCAACCAAACACTGATCGCAGAGCGCGAGGCGCTGCTAACCCAACGCGCCGACCTGGAAACGCGACGCCAAAAACAAAGCGCCCGCCTCACCGCCGAAGACCGCGAGCTGTACGAGCGCCTGCGGACGACGCGCGGCCGCATCGCCGTCGCCCGCGTTCAGGAGCGCACCTGCGCCGCCTGTGGCTCGACCCTGATCTCAGCAACACGCCAGCAGGCGCGCTCTCCCAGCAGCATCACCCTGTGCGACACTTGCGGTCGCATTCTCTACTCCGATTGACCCGGAAACATTTATGCTCAACTTCCTGCGCTCCCTGGAAATTGACCGCACTTCCTTCTGGCTGGGGTTTCTCGCCGCCACGCTCTTCTGGTGGATTGCGCGCATCTTCTGGCCGCGACTTTCCCGCGGTCCCAGAGCATTGCGCAAACGCGGCGTCGCCCTCCTGGAGACTCTGCGCTCCGACATCGGAGAACGCCACCGCCAGGACACCTTCAAACACGTCCAGCAATTGCACATCGCCGCGCCGCTTTTTTCGCTGGATGAAATTGTCATCCCGCCGCGGGTGTTCACCCGGCGCGTCCCCTTCGATCCGGAAAGCGAACCTTACACCGAAGATATCGTCACCGAGGCGATCCCCTACATGCCCGATCGTCCGGAATTCGCCTCAGCCTTTGAGGCGCATACACTCTCGCTGGACGAAGCTCTCGCCGGAGGGATGAACCTGATACTGGTCGCCCCCGCGGGCGGGGGCAAGACCACTGCCCTGGCTTGGCTGACCACAGCCGTGCTGCGCGGCGAAATCAACAGCCTCCCGGCGGACACTACCCCGTTCTTCGTCCACGCCATGGACATCAACCTGGCCGCCGCCGAGGATCGCGGTCTGCTCGATCTGATCGCCGACGCGGTAGCGCTTTACAGCTCTGCCTTAAGCGTGCCGCGCCTGCCGGCCTTCATCCGCCGCACATTCGAGCGCGGCAGCCCGCTACTCGTCATTGACGGCTGTGACGAACTGCCCCCCGAAGTGCTGAACGACACCGTGGAATACATCGCCGCTTTGCAACAAGAATACCGGCGCATGCGCTTCGTGGTTGCAGCATCGCCGCTGTACTACGACGGATTCACACGCCTGAACGCAGCCGTCCTCCCGCTGAGAATCTGGGGGTTGGCCGAGCAGGCGCGCTACCTGGGAAGGTGGGGCGAACTATGGCGCGAACACATTGACCCACTCTTGAAGGATGCGTACAACCCCGTCGAACCGCTGCTACTTAATAACTGGATCCTCAACCGCATCGCGGCGATCACGCCCCTGGAGCTTACCCTGCAAGCCTGGGGAGTCTACGCGGGTGATCAGCCAGGGCCAGGGCTGCGCCCGGCCATCAAGGCTTATCTGCGCCGCATGAGCACATCCCCCGACGAGGCGCTTCCCGCCCTGGAAGGCATCGCCCGCCATTTGCTACTCAACCGCACAAGCGCTCTGCTCGCAGAAGAGGCCCCCAATCAACTGCGCCTCGAACAAACGCTGCCCGAACTGCTGAGGCGCGGTGTGCTGCGCCAACGAGTGGGCAACGCGGTCGGCCTGCCGCACCCTGAAATCTTTGGCTACCTGGCAGCCGCCTCGCTCGCCGCCGAACCGGCACGCGAGATTCGTGAACTATCCTTCTGGTCGCTGCAAGACGCGGCCCTGCGTCACCTGGCCGCGCAGAAAAACCTACTCGACCTGGCGTTGCGCAATATCCGGCGGGCAGAAGATCCGTTGATGCGCGACACCATCGCGGTCAGCGGCTGGCTGCGGCTCATCCCGCTCGACGCCAACTGGCGCGCCGAATTGCTCAAACGCTTCAGCCGGATTTTGAACGATGAAGCCTACCCCCTGGGGGCGCGCGCCCGCATCATCAGCGACCTGGCCGCCACGCCAGACCCAGCCATGGGGGCGCTGTTCCGCCGCCTGCTGGACTCGCCGCTCAGCACCACCCGCCAGCTCGCCGCGTTGAGTAGCGGCTTCCGCCGTCAGGCACAGGAGATCGACAAGCTGGCAAGCCTGCTGCACGACGCCCCCCCTGTGTGTTACGCCGCCGCGCTGGCGCTGATAAACATCGGTACCAAAGCCGCGCTGGAGGAAGTCGCCGCCGCCCTGGTCAAAGGCAGCGAGCCCACGCGCCGCGCCGCCGCCGAAGCTTTTGCTAACCACCCCGAAGAAGGTCACCCCACCCTGCGCGAGGCCACCACCCTGGAAGACCTGCTCATCCGCCGCGCCGCCATCTACGGTCTGCGGCGCATCCGGGAGGTCTGGGCGATTGAATTGCTGGAAAAAGTCCAGATCGAGGATGGCCAGTGGGTGGTCAAGAACGCCGCCGCCCAGGCCTACGAGGAACGCAACCAGCCCGACCCGCACATCCCTCGCCCGCTCCCCTCGCCCGCTGATGCGCCCTGGCTGATCACCTTCGCCGCCGAACAAGGAGAAAGCCTGGGCGCCGGCGAGGCCGCCTGGAAACTGTTGCTACGCGCTCTGCAAAGCGGGGATGCCGAACTGCAACTGGCGGCGTTGGACACCATCGGCGCCTGGGGATACACAGCGGTCTTCCCGGCTATTTACAAGCCCTTCCTAAGCGACGACCCGGAACTACAACTGGCCGCCTACGACGCCATCTGGAACCTAGCATCTGCGGGCGTGGAGATTCCCCCGCCACTGCAATTTGGCCTGGGCTAACCTCGTTAGGAAAACAAAACGGGCGAAGGAGAAATACTCC
>WFTY01000206.1 GCA_015485245.1 Anaerolineales bacterium
GGCAGGTCTACGGCGGGCTGTCACAGTACTATCGCCGCGACACCTTCAAGCTCAATAACAACGCCACCAGAACCACCGTGTCGCAGCTTGAAACGAGCCTCGATTACAACGCCCGCCTGCGCAGCGGCGAGACGGAGATCCGCACACGGTTTACCGGCGGCTAGGACTACAGCTTTCTCAACGACAACGCCGACAACAAGCTGGAGATTCGCAATCTCTACGTCGACAGCCGGGACTTTCGCTCCGGCCTCTCCGCCCGCATCGGCCGCCAGCGCCAAAGCAGCGGTGGCGTGCTGGGTCGTTTCGACGGCCTCTCTGCCGCCATGCAGGTGGCACCGCAGTACAAGCTCAATCTGGTCGCCGGCTACCCGGTGCTCACCTCAGCCCTCGACACCATCGATACCAGCACCTACTTTTTCGGGGCCAGCGTCGATGCCGACATCATCTCCGACGCCTGGGACATCAGCACCTACTTTATTCAACAACACAACGAACGCACCCTCGACCGCCAGGCCGTGGGGGCGGAGGTGCGCTATTTCACCCCCGGCAAGTCGGCGCTGGCGCTCATCGACTACGACCTCTATTTCGCCCAGCTGAATACCTTTTTGGCTCTGGCCAGCTGGACGTTTGAGAACGAGTTAACCCTCAACACCACCATCGACATCCGCAACAGCCCCACCATCACCACCAGCAACGCCCTCATCGGCCAGACCGCCAGCGACATTCCGGCCCTGCTCAACAGCTACAGCAAAAACGAGATAAAGCAGCTGGCGCAGGACCGCACGGCGGACAGCAAGTCCTACACCATGAGTCTCACACTCCCCGTAAACGAGCGCATTCAGCTGGGCGCGGAAATGACCGTCAGTTCACTCTCGGCCACCCCCGCCTCTGCCGGCGTCGAGGCGACCCCCAGTTCAGGCAATGACACCTACTACACCGTTGACATGACCCTCGGCGATCTCTTTATGAAGGACGATTTCAGCATCATCACCCTGCGCCAATCCGACACCAGCACGGCGCAGACCAACACCGTTATTCTCAACACCCGCCTGCCTATTTCAAGGGCGCTGCGCATCAATCCGCGCCTCAGGGCAGACAGCAGCACCTACAAACGTGACAACACGCGGGAGCGCTCGTACAACCCCGCTGTGCGCATCAACTACCGCTGGAAAAAACGCTATAACTTTGAAGCCGAATTTGGCTGGGAACACTCCGGCCACGAGATCACCTCCAGCCTGACCGATACCCAACGCAGCTACTATCTCGACATCGGCTACCGCATGGATCTGTAATAGCCATCGCCGCGCCCTGCGCCACAAGGGGAGCAATGGCCGTATAATGCAGCGACCAGCCCGGCAAAACCCAGGACGCCCCGTGACCAACAACGACATTCTGCGCCGCCTCCGCTACACCTTTGATTTCAACGATGCCGCCATGATCAGGCTCTTTGCCCTGAGCGCCTGCGTGGTCAGCCGCAGCGAGGTCAGCGACTGGTTAAAGGCGGAAGATGACCCGCAGCAACAGCCACTCAACGACAAGCAGTTGGCGACCTTTCTCAACGGCCTGATCATTGAGAAACGCGGCAAACGCGAAGGGCCAATGCCCGCTGCGGAGAAGCGCCTGACCAACAACCTCATTCTGAAAAAACTGAGAATTGCCCTGAACCTGAAAGGCGACGACCTGCTGGCCATTCTGGCGCGCGCCGATCTGAGCATGAGCAAACATGAGTTGAGCGCCCTCTTTCGCAAACCCGGCCACAAAAACTACCGCGAATGCAAAGACCAGGTATTGCGAAATTTTCTCAAGGGCCTGCAGCTCAAGCTTCGCCGCCCCAGCCCTTGGGACGCCGCCCGCCTGAAAATCAGAGCGACCTCCAGCGATGAGCCGAAGGCGGGAGACTAGCGCGGCGTTGCAAGCCAGATCATGTGCCGCCCGCCGCGCCGGCGGCGCGCTCGCACCCGCACCTCTTGCACCTCGAAACCGGCCTGCTGCAATTTTTTGCTAAAGCGCTGATCCGGGCTGATGGACCAGACCCCCAGCACCCCACCCGGCGTCAGGGCCTGGCGCGCCGCCGCCAGACCTGCGGAGCTGTAGAGGCCATCGTTCTCTTTGCGGGTCAGACCCTCGGGACCATTGTCCACATCAAGCAAAATCGCATCATAGGCGTGGGCCCGGGAGCGGATCAGTCGGGCCACGTCACCTTCGTGAATGGTCACCCGCGCATCACTCAACGGCGCACCGGCCAGCTCGGCCAGCAGATCCCGGTTCCACGCCACCACGGCGGGCACCAGTTCGGCCACCACCACCTCGGCCGCCGGCCCCAGCTGCTGTAGCGCTGCCGCCAGGGTATAGCCCATGCCCAGACCGCCGACCAGAACACAGGCGGCAGGCCGGTGGGCAATCCGCCGACACCCCAGTTCCGCCAGAGCATCCTCCGAGCCGTGAACACGGCTGTTCATCAACTCGCAATGGCCCGCCTTGATGGAGAACTCCTCACCGCGGCGCAAGAGGCGCAGCTCGGTGCTGTCTCCGGGAACAGTGGCTGTCGCGAGTAATTCCCAGGGTCTCATAGATACCTCTTAACCGTTGTGCAGGTGTGTGGGCGGATAGATAAAGCGAATGAAGGGTAACACCTGCCAGCCTATCGTCCGGCTTAAGGGCACCTCTATCAATTCATGGAAGCGCATCTTAAACCCCAAATCCGCTCCATCGGCGTTGCAAATTTCGGCAATAGTCCCACTATTACCCGCAATTTGCGCCTGGATGTAACGAATTTGGGATTCAAGCTGCCACATCCAGAACTAATAGAGGTGCCCTTAATCCTGTAAGATAAGCCCCCCTTTTTTTTATTCAGGCCGACGTATTCAAGCGCCAGCCCGAAACCCGGCACAACAGGAAACCCCCAACATGGCACAACATAAAAAATACGACTATCGAATAGTGGAACAGGAAAAGAGCTGGGCGGCAGAGATTACCCGCCGGGCCAGTGCCAAAAAAACCGTGATATCCAAAAGGCAGGACGGCTTCGACAGCGAAGCCGCAGCCAGGGCGTGGGCCGAAGCCGAGCTGAAGGTTTTTCTGGCCAACCTGCAAGCCCGCAACCAACGTGAAGCCAAGAAGCGCGGCGAGTGAAACAAGGCACGAAGAAGGGCGCACTCCACCCCAGAAACCCTCATGCAGGGCGGTACGACTTCGCCGCGCTGTGCGCCTGTTGCCCGGAGCTGGCAGCACACCTGAGGCCAAACCCCAGGGGTGATGAGACCATCGATTTCAGCAACGACAAGGCCGTGCTGTGCCTCAACAAGGCGCTGCTGGGGCACGACTACCACGTCCACCACTGGCAGATTCCCCCTGGCTACCTCTGCCCGCCCATTCCCGGCCGGGCCGACTACCTGCACTATCTGGCTGATCTGCTGGCGGCGGATCACCAGGGCCACCCCCCGAAAGGGAAACAGATTCGAGCGCTGGACATCGGCACCGGGGCCAGCTGCATCTACCCCATCATTGGCAGCCACAGCTACGGCTGGCGGTTTGTCGCCACGGAGATTGACCCCGTCGCGGTCAAAACCGCCAGGCTGATTGTCAAAACCAACCCCGACCTGAGCCAGTGCATTGAGGTGCGGCAGCAGCACAACAGGGAAGCCATCTTCAAGGGCGTTGTCAGCCCCGGCGAGCGCTTTGACCTGACCCTGTGCAACCCCCCGTTTCACGCCTCCCTGGCTGAGGCCCGGGCCAGCAATCAGCGCAAGGTCCGCAACCTCAACCAGGGCCAGGCAGGCAAGCCCAACTTCGGAGGCCAGCAGCGTGAACTGTGGACTCCCGGCGGCGAGATCCGCTTTTTAAAACAGATGGCCAGAGAGAGTGTGGACTTCAGGGAACAGATCGGCTGGTTCAGCAGCCTGGTCTCCAAAGGTGAAAATATCCGGCCACTCAAAAATCGGCTGACTCAGCTGGGGGCACAACAGATTGAAGTCATCAAAATGAGTCAGGGGCAGAAAATCAGCCGCCTCATCGCCTGGCGCTTCAACAAAGCGATTTGACCCCCGGGAAAAAAGAAGAAACGAACCATTGCGCCAAACACTTTTCACATAGACCGACACCATCGTGGACGCCGTACCATTGCTGTATGGTGTCCTCCTCCAGCACGAACCTACCGATCAAAGGACACCCACCGTGAGCCAAGCGCCCTTTTCCTCCCTTGCACTGCAGCCGTCACTGCTGAAAAATCTGTCGTCACTGGGCTATCAGTCGATGACCCCTGTCCAGGCCCGGAGTCTCCCCCCCATTCTGGCCGGCAGCGACGTGATCGCCCAGGGGAAAACCGGATCAGGCAAGACCGCGGCGTTTAGTCTGGGCATGCTGCAAAAGCTGGACGTGAAGCGTTTTCGCATCCAGTCACTCGTGCTCTGCCCAACACGGGAGCTGGCGGATCAGGTGGCCAAGGAGATTCGCAAGCTGGCCCGCACCATCCACAATATCAAGGTGCTGACACTGTGCGGGGGGGTGCCATTTGGGCCGCAGGTGGGGTCGCTGGAACATGGGGCGCACATTATCGTCGGCACGCCGGGGCGGATTCTGGATCATCTCGGCAAGGGCACGTTGAAGCTGGATGACATCAATATGCTGGTGCTCGATGAGGCAGACCGCATGCTCGACATGGGCTTCCAGGAGACGCTGGACGAGATCATCAGCCACGTTCCGAAACAACGCCAGACGCTGCTGTTCAGCGCCACATTCCCCGACCAGATTGAGTCCATCGCCAGACGTATTATGGTCAATCCCGTGATGGCGCAGGTGGAGGAGAGCCAGGACCACAGCGGCATCCAGCAACATCTTTATCAGGTGGCCGATGATGCCCAGCGCATGACCGCGCTGCGCCTGCTACTGCTGCACTATCGCCCCGCATCGGCGGTGGTCTTTTGCAACACC
>WFTY01000207.1 GCA_015485245.1 Anaerolineales bacterium
CGGAGCGGCGGGCGGCGCATCCGCCGGCGAGAGTCCGCCCCCCTGCCAGGGATTGTTCTGCCAGGGCTGCGCCGGCAGGCTGTTGGCGCCGGGGGAAGGCGGAGCCACCCCTCCGGGCTGAGCGTCCTGTTCGTCCGGCAGTGTCATCGGCCCCGCGGCAGGGACAGGCTCGCTGGCCGTCATCGCCGCGGCGGGCAAAACATGCACCAGGCGCGGCGCGGAGGTCGCCGTTTCCCCCTCCACGGTCACCGCGCGGGCGATGAGGGCGTAATCGCCGGGGAGGGGCGGGATCCACCCCAACATGACCGCTTTGTGAAACCCATCCCCCGGCAGCGCGTCCTGCACCGCCACCTCGCCGCCGTTGGCATACAACTCGAGGCGCGCTACCGGCGCCACGCTGCGGACATCCACCCCCACCCGCAGCGGGGAGCCTGCCCCGCTCTCCCAGCCCTGCGGCGGGAACTTGATCATCACCACAACATCGAGCGGCCCTTGAGCCAGGGCGTTCACCTGACGGACGTTATACTGGTAGCGTAGCCGATACAACCCCCACAGCATCCCACTAAGCAGGAGGAAAACAGCAATCAACATCGCCCCCCAAAGACAGGTCTTTGGTTTTCTGACACGCTTTCGACCCATCGGCTGCCTACCCGAATCGACCAGGGCAACAGGGCGCTGCTTAAGCACCTTTCTTCGATTATAAAAAACTTCTCAGCGAAGTACAATAGCCCCTTTGTACGTGTTTGTCCCACAGGCGGTTGGCGAGTTAAGGAAAATGGTCAGGATGCGCACTTCTTCCCTGCCATTTTCATTTTCTAACTGATACTACTCCCCGAAATCATCAATCCGGATTGCATCCCTTGCCAGTTTTTGTAGCCCCTTACCGTTCTGGCTCGCATCTTCATCCGCCCAATCACCTGTTCTGTGCCGTTGTTCGTCCAAGGGATGCCGGGATCATCAACAAACTGGATGTAACGCTCCCAACGCTCACTCAAGCGAATGATCATGTCTCGCATCTGTTCCAGGGGCGCTCGTTCTTCATCTGGTTGGGTGGTTCTGCCTGGCAACTGCTTCCACAATTCAAACAACTGCTTATCGCCATCATCTGGCAAATCATCAATGATGGCTTGGATCTTCTCAAGCACCCATAGCCATGCTTTGGGAATCTCTTCTTTCAGTCTGTTTAGTTCCCTGCCCACCCAGCGGCGCACATGGAATTGACATACCTGGTGTGCCAGGTTTAGATCATCAGCTACCTGTCGATAAGTGAATAAGTCATCGGTCACGATCACGCTCACCCCCAAGCGTTTCACCAAGGGCTCCAACCAACGCTTCACCGCTCGGGGATCATGTTCGTTGATGTACCCAATCGTCACTGGTTCCCCTTCTCCCAGATCCACAGCTACCAATACAGGTCGCTTCTTCCCCCAACCTCGTACATAGGCACCATCCAGCCCCAATATTCGCACCGGCTTCCAGCGCTTGCCCTTCTTCTGTCGTTGTGCCTCCTCCTGCACGTCTCGCCAGGCACTCATTCGGCTTAGGCTTACCCCGAATGCTGACATTACCAACGCCACACCCCGATAGCTCAAACCCAACTTCCAGCAAACCATCGCCAGCTTGCGTATTCGTTGTGTTTGATCTGCACGATCCACTCCTTCCGGGTACTGCCTGAATGTCCGCTTGCATGAGCAGCATTTGTAGCGATACACGCGCACATTACGCATCTTCGTGTCTTGTACTGGCTTTTTCACTTCTCCCCAGCGCTGCAAGATTTCCCCTTTGCAGTATTTGCATTTCTTCGGACGAGTTTCTGTTTGCCTCTTGACTTTTGGCAGCTGTAGGACAACAATTGACATCGCAGGCTCCTTGTTCTGGTTGTCTACTCACTACCATTTTACAAGAAGCCTGCTCTTTTTTCACTAAAACCCACCGTTTGTGGGACGGATACCCCTAAGCTCGCCGTCACACCAGGAAGGTGAGCGTTCTGCGCCTGCAGCCAAAATAGTGCTACACTATTACGCAAACAAACGAGCAAAAGGGTTTACCGCCCACGCCCGCAAAC
>WFTY01000208.1 GCA_015485245.1 Anaerolineales bacterium
GCCCCAGAAGAATGCGGCGCTTATGTCGGAATCGGGCTGGGCCCGAACCCGGCGAGTATGGCCTTCTTTGCCCGCGTCGCCCTTTATTGAGGAGGCTCGATGAACACTAACGCGTATGTCGCGCAGGACACTGTCGCCCGTTCTCCCAATGTGGTTGTGATCGTGCGCGAGCTTCCCGCTGATTTGGAAACCCCCGTCTCTGTCTATCTCAAACTCGCCGGCCATGGCCCAGGCTTCCTGCTTGAATCGGTCAGTGGAGGAGAACAACTAGGGCGTTATTCGTTCATTGGCGTCGACCTTTCCCGGGCGTACGTACTGCGCGATCGTGTCTTTGAATATCACCGTGCCGGGGAAATTCAAAGAAGAGTACTCCCAGAGGGAGCGGATCCATTGATCCTTCTGCGAGGCGAACTTGCCCGCTTCCGGCCCATAGCCGCGCCCGGCCTGCCGCGGCTCTTTGGCGGCCTTGTCGGCTATATGAGCTATGAAATGGTCCGCTATTTCGAACCGCGCCTTGTCTTGCCACGCAGTCGAACCTGGCCGGAGGCGATTTTCCTCCTCGCTGATACCGTGGTCGCGTTCGATCATGCCTACGGCCGGCTTCTTCTCATCACCAACGTGCCGATCAGCGCAGACGCAAAGAGCACCCATGAACTGGCAATGGAGCGCCTTAACCAGCTCGAGGCGCGTCTTGCTGCTCCGCTACCCGAACGGCCCGCAGAAGAGCGAGGCTCCTCCCCGACCGGCCTGCGCTCAAACATGACGCTGGATGAATTCTGCTCCCGGGTGGAGCGCGCCAAGGAACACATCACCGCTGGTGACATCTACCAGGTCGTGCTATCACAACGCTTTACGCGTCAGACCTATGCATCTCCTTTTTCGATTTATCGTGCCTTGCGCCGGCTGAATCCTTCGCCGTATATGTTTTTCTTCGATTTTGGGAAGATCGCTGGCAAGCGCCCATTGCATCTCATCGGCGCCTCACCGGAGATGCATGTGCGCCTGGAGGGCCGCCAGGCGACCATGCGCCCGATCGCTGGAACAAGACCCCGGGGTGGGGATCCAGGCTCGGATTTCTCCCTTGAAAGGGAATTGCTCGCCGACGCCAAGGAAAGGGCGGAGCATGTCATGCTGGTTGACCTGGCGCGCAATGACCTGGGGCGCGTCTGCAGCTATGGGACCATTAGAGTTCCCTCGCAGATGATCATTGAACGCTATTCCCATGTAATGCACATCGTCTCCCAGGTGGAGGGTGATCTGGGACCTGAATTTGACGCTTTTGATCTGATGCGCGCCACCTTTCCCGCAGGCACCGTAAGCGGCGCGCCAAAGATCCGTGCCATGGAAATCATCTGCGACCTGGAAGATACTGCTCGCGGCCCCTATGCCGGCGCGGTGGGCTACTTTTGCTTCGATGGGTCGATGGATTCCTGTATCACAATCCGCACTTTGGCAATGGAGGGCCAAGAGGCCAGCGTGCAGGCGGGCGCTGGGATTGTGGCCGACTCGGTGCCAGAGCGCGAATTCCAGGAGTGCTGCGACAAGGCTAACGCGCTTGCCATCGCGCTTGAGATGGCAGAGAAAGAGCTCAGATCATGATTGCGCTCATAGACAACTATGATTCCTTCACCTACAACCTGGTGCAGTATTTGGGCGAGCTGGGGGCACAGACACGCGTTTTCCGCAACGATGCAATTACGGTCGAAGAGCTCAGAGCACTCAGACCGAGCCACATTGTGATCTCGCCAGGGCCTGGCAGGCCAATGCAGGCGGGGATTTCAAGTAAGGTCATTCGCGCGCTTGGAAGCACATGCCCGATCCTGGGGGTGTGCCTGGGACACCAGTGCATCGGCGAAGTCTATGGCGGGAAAGTTGTCCCGGCACCGCGCTTGATGCATGGCAAGACATCCGCCATTCACCACTTCAGCCACGGATTGTTCCGAGGGTTGCCCAACCCCTTCGATGCGACGCGCTATCACTCCCTGATCGTAGCTGAACCTCTCCCCCCCGATTTGATGCTGACCGCTTTCACAGCCGAGGGGGAGGTGATGGGGCTGGCCCACCGCCACCAGCCCGTTTTCGGAGTTCAATTCCACCCCGAATCGATCCTCACCACCCACGGCAAACAGATATTGCGCAATTTCCTGGCCATAGAGCTCCCCTCCGAAACACCACAAAGAGACAGAGACCTCCCACCACGCGCGGACAGCGAAAGGATGTAGCATGCTCAAACCATACCTCGCCAAACTATTCCGGAAGAGGGATCTTTCCGTGGAGGAAGCGGAATCCGCCATGGGAATCATCATGCGCGGCGAAGCAACCTCCGCCCAAATCGGCGCCTATCTTACCGCGCTGCGGATGAAGGGCGAAACGATCGAAGAGATCATCGGTAGCGCGCGCAGCATGCGCAGGTATGCCCATCGCCTCGAAATATCTTTGAACGGTGTGCCATTGCTCGACACCGCCGGCACAGGAGGTGACGGCGCGAACACCTTCAATATCTCAACGGCCGCCGCTCTTGTCATCGCCGGAAGCGGCCGCAGGGTGGCAAAACACGGCAACCGAGCTGCGTCCTCACGCTGCGGCAGTGCGGA
>WFTY01000209.1 GCA_015485245.1 Anaerolineales bacterium
CCTCCAGGTCGTACCCCTCAAGCGCCCGCAAGGCCTTGGCCAGGGCCACCAGTTGCGCTGCCCTGGCTGGATCGATCCCGCTTTCGGCAGCAATTACCCGCGCTTCGAGATCGGCATCGGGATAGTCAAAACTGACCGCCACGAAACGCTGGCGGGTGCTGGGCTTCATCCCCTTGAGCAAATGTTGATAGCCGGGGTTGTAGGAGACAACCAGCATGAACTCATCCGGCGCGTGGAGCAGCTCGCCGGTTCGCTCGAGCGGCAGAATACGGCGGTCGTCGGTCAGGGGGTGGAGAATCACGGTGGTGTCCTTGCGCGCCTCCACCACCTCGTCGAGATAGCAGATGGCGCCTTCGCGCACGGCGCGGGTCAGGGGGCCATCGTGCCAGACCGTTTCGCCGTTGCCGATCAGGTAGCGCCCCACCAGGTCAGCGGCGGTGAGATCGTCATGACAGGCGACGGTGTAGAGGGGGCGCCCCAGGGTCGCCGCCATATGTTCGATGAAACGGGTCTTGCCGCAACCGGTCGGCCCCTTGATCAACAGCGGCAGCCTGTTCTGGTAGGCGTGTTTGAACAGCTCCACCTCGTTCCCCTGGGGTTGGTAGAACGGTGGAGCGGCGCTCTCGCAATTCTGGAATTTACTCAATTCGGCCAGCATGTTTCACACCTCTTGGTCATGAAGGGAAAAGATGGGGCGTGGTTACCCACGCCCCGACGGATCCCGCAGCTTTTTCTTTGTGGGGGGAGAGGAGATCAAGCTGCGGTTTTCACCTCTTCCCTGGTGAAAAAACTGGCAACATAGGCCACCAAACCGGCCAGGAAGACCACCCCGGCCGCTTCCCGTGCCCAGTAGAAGGCGGCGATGTTGTCCTGCGCGGCCATGAAGCTCATGGGCTCTTCAGCCATGCGCTGGGTCATGACCTGCATGACACCGGCACCGGTCAGCAGCAGCGTGATCGCCACCATGGAGAGCGTCATCAGCCAGAAGCCGAGTCGCTCCATCTTCTGCGCCTTGGCGCTGGCGGCCTCGCCCTGGTTACGCAGTTGCGGCATGGCGTAGGAGATAATGGTCAGAACGATCATCACATAGGCGCCATAGAAGGCCATGTGACCGTGGGCGGCGGTGATCTGGGTGCCGTGGGTGTAGTAGTTGACGGGTGCCAGGGTGTGGATAAAGCCCCAGACACCTGCGCCTACAAACGCCATCACCGCCGTTCCCAGTGCCCACAATACAGCGGCCTGGTTGGGGTGATCCTTGCGCCGGCGATTGACCATGTTGAAAGCGAACAGCGTCATCATGAAGAACGGGATGGGCTCCAGGGCGGAGAAGATGGAACCGAACCACTGCCAGTATTCGGGAGTACCGATGTAGTAGTAGTGATGGCCGGTACCGATCACGCCGGTGATCAGGGTCATGGCGATGATGACATAGAGCCATTTCTCGATGATCTCGCGATCCACGCCCGTGACCTTGATCAACACGAAGGCGAGGATGGAACCGAGAATCAGCTCCCACACCCCTTCCACCCAGAGGTGCACCACCCACCACCAGAAGTACTTGTCCAGCACCAGGTTGTCGGGGTTGTAGAAAGAGAAGAGGAAGAACACGGCCAACCCCGTCAAACCGGTGAGCAGCACGATATTGACCACGGTTTTGCGGCCGCTGAGCACCGTCATACCGATGTTGAACAGAAAACCCAGGGCGACGATGACAATGCCAACCTTGGTAATGGTGGGCTGCTCCAGGAACTCGCGCCCCATGGTGGGCAACAGATCGTTGCCGGTCAGCTCCGCCAGGGTGGCATAGGGCACAGCCAGATAGCCGACGATGGTCAAGGCGCCCGCGACGAGGAAGACCCAGAAGAGAATAAGCGCCAGCTTGGGACTGTATAGCTCGCGCTCAGCCTCCTCCGGCACCAGGTAATAGGCCGCGCCCATGAAACCGAACAGCAGCCAGACGATCAGTGTATTGGTGTGGACCATGCGCGCCACGTTGAAGGGGATCTCCGGAAAGAGGAAATCCCCCACCACATATTGCAGCCCCATCACCAGGCCAAATAGGATTTGCGCCACGAAAAGACCAATGGCGGCGATAAAATAGGGTTTGGCAACCGCTTGTGATTGATACTTCAGCATTGAACTCACTCCTTACCCTTGAATGTTTGGTGGCCAGTTGGCGGTGTTGATCTCGGAGGTCCACTTGAGGAACTCGGCGATCGCATCCAGCTCTTCTTCAC
>WFTY01000210.1 GCA_015485245.1 Anaerolineales bacterium
ATCCACCCCATTGGGGATCAAGACCCAGCGGCGCGGGCGATAACCGATCTCCGTATGATAGGCCCTTCCGGCCTGCGAGTTGATCACCACCGCCTGCGGCAGCGACGAGAGCGCGGCGCAGGCGCGCACCGTCAGCCCGGAAAGCCGCCGGTAACGGGACATATCCATATTCGAGGAGCGCACACTCCACAAGATGTTCTTCACCCCCGCCAACCGCCCGGCGAGAAGGCCCAGCAGGTCGGCATGATAGAGCCAGGTCTGAAGGATGTGCGGCTTTTCCGTCCGCAGCAGGCGAACCAGCGCCAGCAAGGCGCGCGGGGAGGGCTGGCCGTGCTGCATCTCCAGCGTGGCGACCGGAACCCCCAAAGCGGCGACCATCTCTCCCACCGGCCCAGGGGGCACCAGCGAGACCACGCAGTTACGGATGTGCTCCGCCTCCAGATAACGCAAAAGGCGGTACAGCATCATCTCCGTACCGCCGATGTTGAGCGTGGTGATAAGGTGGGTGACGCGGATCATCTCTTCACTCCGTCGCGGCCAGTTCGAGCAGCAAAGCCTCGGTCGCCCGTACCATGCGCTCCATCGAGAAATAAGCCACAATGCGCTCGCGGGCACGCACACCCAGCGCACGGCGCTCCCGCGGTGATTGTACCAGCATCTGCATCATCGCATCCGCCAGCGCAGCGGGGTCGCGCGGAGTCACCACCAGACCGGTATCGCCCACGATGCGCGCCGAATCGCCCACATCGGTCACCACACAGGGCAGGCCGCAAGCCATGGCCTCGCCGATGACGTTGGAGAAGCCCTCACCGTAGGAGGAGGACACCAACACGTCCAGCGCGTTGTACACGGCGGTCATATCATCCCAGCCTCCAGCCCAAATGACCTTCTCCCCCAACCCCAGTGATTCCGACAAAGCCTGCAACTCCTGAAGATACTCCGCCGGCCCATCACCTACACACACGAAACGCACATTCGGGTTTCTTTCACAAAGTCGCGCCGCTGCCCGCAAGAAAGTGGGATGATCCTTCATCGGATCAAGGCGGGCAACCAAGCCTACCAACCATTCATCACCGGCAATGCCCCATTCCAGGCGTAACTGCTTCCTCGCAGCGGCATCTGGACGGTAATTCTCCGTGTCGATCCCATTGGGAACGACCGTCATTTTCTCCCCTCGAAATCCATTGCGCCGATGATATTCCGCTCCGCTCTGAGAATTAACCACAATACAATCCGCAAACCGAGAGAGGAAAATCTCCACCCGGTAAACCATGCCCGCGGTCCAATCATAGCGAGAAAAATCCATATGAGAGGAGCGCACCCCCCAAACCACTTTCACCCCTGCCAGTTTCCCGGCAACGGCAGCGAAGTTGTTGGGAACATCGAGAAAACTGTATAAAACGTCGGTCTGCCGGGCGCGGATTTGGGCGACCAGGCTGCGGGTGAACCCCCACAAATCCCAACGGGAGCGCTTCCCCAGCGAGAGGACTTCAACATCTCCCAGAGCGTTCAATTCAGCGAGCAACTCCCCCTGGGTGTAAAACAGCAATACCGTGATGCGGAATTTCCTGCGGTCGAGGCGCTTCACCAGTTCGAGGAACTGCCGCTCAGCACCGCCGCTCCACAACGAACGGAGAAGAAATGCAAGATGAATCACATCTGTTCCAATAAGCGATGCGCCAATGACAGGTACTTCTGCATGGCAGCATCAAACGAGAATTCGCGCGCCCGTCGCCGCAAGACATCACGCGGCGGCGGGGCATCCAGCGTGTACAAAATAGCATCTGCCAGCGTTTTCGGGTCTCCCACCGGCACCAGGAGGCCGTACTCGCCGTTTGCCAGAATCTCCGCGGGGCCAAACTCGCAATTCGTCGAGACAACCGGCGCGCCACACATCAGCGCCTCTACCAGCGCCACGGGGAATCCCTCCCAACGCGAAGACAACACAAAAACATCCGCTGCGGCCATATAAGGATAAGGATTAGGGACATAGCCGGGCATATCCACCCAATGGGCAATGCCCAGTTCCCGGGCGAGACTTTCCAGCCCAGGCCGTTCTGCTCCCTCCCCCAGGATCAACAAGCGGGCATCCCGCTGCTGACGCACACGGGCGAAGGCGCGCAACAGATTGGGGTAATCCTTGGCGTTGTTCAAGCGTCCAACAGACAGGATAAGAGGGCGCGCTTGTTCCACGCCCCACGGATGCTCAACCTGCTCCCTCGCTCCCGCCCAGATGCGCTCCAGGTCAATCGGATTATAGATGACCTCAATTTTCGCGGGAGAGATTCCCAATGTCCGC
>WFTY01000211.1 GCA_015485245.1 Anaerolineales bacterium
GATCAGCAGAATCGCCAGTACCCCCGCCACCCGCAGCGCGGCCCACCGCCCGGCGCGCAACCGCGTGAACAGCACCCACCCCAGGGGAGCGGTCACCAGCACGGTGTTCAGCACCAGCCCCAGGGGATAGATGCTGTTCGGCCACAGGCGATACCACAACAGATCGGAGAAAAAGCTGGAGGCGAACCGGCCGGGGTCGTTCCCCGACCAGAGCACATACAGTCCCTGCATGGCAAAGGCCGCCGCCAGCCCGGCGATTCCCCAAACAAACGGGGGGAACAGGTAACGGGGCCAGCGTTCGGAGTCCAGCGGCTTCTCCAGCAGGTAGAGCAGCGCGGCCAACGCACCCGGCATAGGGAACCAGTTGACCCGGCTGATGCCTGCCCAGGCGGAAGCCAGCAACACCACGCCCAGGGTGCGCCAGAACTTACGCGCGTCGAAGCCCACCAGCACCAGAATCAGCGGCACAGCAAGATGATAATACACCGGCCCCTGGAAGAGGAACAAATACGCCCACAGCGCGGTCATCAATGTCGGCAACCAGCTCCCGAGGCGCAGACGCCGCCCCAGGGCGAATCCTGTTCCCAGGGTAAAAACCAGCCATAACAGCGCTTGCCAGAGGCGATGCCCCCACAGAGGAACGCTGTCCAGCACAAAGGGAAGCGCCTGCATCAGATAGCGGGTAGGGTGCAACACCGAAGTAGGCAATCGCTCCCCATACAATTTTTGGGCGAAAAACAGCGAAGCGTAATAATAACGACTGGTCTCCGACCAGCTCAGGGCAAATGGGAAATCGGTGACCACGACGAAGCCCGCGGCGGCGTGATAGCTAAACGCCAGGCTGAGCGCGGCGACCACACCGGCAGCGCGGCCGCTCAACCTGGGCGCCGCGGAGCGCAAGACGCCCGCGCCCCCCAACGCCAAGAGAGAGAAAAGCAGTAAACGCGGGAAGAGATCAGCAAATATATCCCCCGCCCACACCAGCACTAGCAGTGGATAGCACAACAGCACCAGGCCAAAGAGCGCCCAGCTTCCAACGCGCCCCAGGCGCGGGAGGGTCACATCCATCGCAAGGCGCCGCCCCCAGGCGGTGTATGTCGCGCCCAGCGCGCCCAGCGCCACCAGGCTGAGGGCATACAGCCCCATCACCAACCACCAGCGCTGCGCCCGTAACGAGAAAGGCGCGCCCAGCGCCAGCAATTGCCCTGAAATCTGATAGGCGGCCCCGGCCAGCAACACAGCGAACGCCGCCAACAGCCAGCGCATCACTCGGCGCGGCCGCAGAGGCGCGGTCAAGATTTCCAAGCCGTTATAGTCGCTCGACATCGGTCACCTCATCGGCGCGGACGCCCGCTAGAATCGCGGGGACGAAAAAGGCGCCCGGCAGGCTGGCGAGCATCTGCAGTGTGCGCACCAACAGCGCAATCGTCAACCCGCTTTGCAACGAGATGCCGC
Organism: Anaerolineales bacterium; assembly: GCA_015485245.1. Taxonomy (GTDB): domain Bacteria; phylum Chloroflexota; class Anaerolineae; order Anaerolineales; family UBA11858; genus J130. Next base: position 1,456 of record WFTY01000211.1, read on the forward strand.
CCACATGGGTGAAGATCAACGTCATGGCAACTTCCTGCACGCCATATCCGTTGATCGAGATCGGCAACAGCGTGATCAGGTAGACGAAACTCCATAACCCGGCGATCAACCACAAGGGCATTGGATCGCGCATCCCCATCAACAACAAACCGATAGCGCTAAACAAACACAGCATGTGAACGCCAGTCATCCCCAGCGAGAGCAGCAACGCGCCAGGGTGTACGCGCCACAAAGAAAAGGCCTCCACCAGTTTTTGGATCAGCTCGCGCCCGCGGGCCAGCAAACCGCCTGTGGAGACCATGCTCACCCCAAAAAGATCGCGCCACCCTTGACGGGTGATCAACCAGCCCCACAGCGGCGCGGCCCCCAGGGGTACCGCCAACGCCATCCCCAACAGGCCAATCAGGCGATCCACCACCAGCGACGCCGCGCTGACGGCGCCATCCAGCCCCAGTTGAATCGCCCCCGCCAGACGCACCACATCGCCGCCCACAGTGGTAGGCAGAAAATTCGAGGCGAACAGCCCGGCAAACGTCAGGCGGATCACATCGCGCCGCGCCGCGCCCACATCCGGGATCGACAGCAGCGCCGCCCAGCGCCCCCCCACCGCCAGGCGAGAAACCAGGATCAACCCGAAAGCGACGCTCAGATTCCAGGGCGGAATCTGTCGGATGGCTGCCAGGATTTCTTCCCACCCTTGACGGCTGAAAAGATAAACCAGCAATGCGAGAGTCGCCAGCGAACCAACCCAGCGCAGGGTGGTTTTGGCGCGTCGCCTGTTCTCGCTTTTTCGCATCGCAATCTCGCGTTTCCGCCAAGTCAGCGCGGCCCGGCAACGTTCAGGGCACGCCGCACTGTGTAGGTGGGCTTGCGCTGTGCTTCGTAATAGGTGCGCACCTGCAACTCGGCGATCAGCCCCATCAGAATCGCCTGAAAGCCCATGATAATCAGCATCAGGCTGATGGGAAAGAAGGGCGACTCAAAGACCGAAACCAGCGTCATCACCCGGCGTACCACCAGGAAGAGCAACAGCACCGATCCCATCCCCATCATGGCCAATCCCGGCCCGCCGAACAGATAATTGGGTTTATGCCCGTAGCTGATCAGAAACTTGACCGTCAGCAAATCCAGGATCACCTTGAGCGTACGCTCCAACCCATACTTGGTTTTACCAAACTTGCGGGGGTGGTGGCGCACCGGCACTTCCAGGATGCGCGCGCCCACATAACCAGCGTACGCCGGGATAAAGCGGTGCATCTCGCCGTACAGGCGAAAGCCGGTGATCACCTCCCGGCGGTACGCTTTAAGCGTACAGCCGTAATCGTGCAGCCGAACCCCGGTCACCCAGGAGATGATGCCATTAGCGATGCGCGAAGGCAGCGTGCGGGTGATGAATTTATCCTGCCGATTCTTGCGCCATCCGCTGACCACGTCATAGCCCTCGGCCATTTTCTCAATCATCATGGGGATATCCGCGGGGTCGTTTTGCATATCAGCGTCCATCAGCACAATCACGTCCCCCTGGGCATAATCCAGCCCCGCGGCGATGGCCGCAGTCTGCCCGAAATTGCGGCGCAAGCCCACCACGCGAGTGTGCTCCACATCGGCCTCGGCCAGCACGGTGAGCACCTGCAGGCTCTCATCCGTGCTACCATCATCCACATAGACGATCTCCCAGGGGATATCCAGCGAACCCAGCGCATCGTGCAACGCCTTGTGCAACTGTGTCAAACTCTCATGCTCGTTATAAACCGGGATGACAACCGAAAGTTGTTTCATCTCATCCATCATATCACTCACCTCAAGCGCCGGTTCATCCTCGCGGCCGGCGCAAAATCGGGAGGCATTGTAGCCCACCCCCCGCTGAACGGTCAAGCAGCCTCCACGCGCCGGATGGGACGGGCAGGGATGCCTCCAACAACCGTATAGGGGGCGACATCCTCAGTAACCACCGCTCCGGCGGCGATCACGCTGCCCTTGCCTATTCGCACGCCGGGCAAAACCGTCACCCGCGCCCCAAACCAGACTTCGTCTTCCACCACAATCGAGCGCGGCTGCGTCCCGCGGCGGCCGTTTTCATCCACCATCAGGGTGTGATTCACGGTTTCAAAATAACATCCCGGCCCGATGAGCACCCGCTCGCCGATCTGGATCGTCGCCGGGGCACGCGCCGCCAGGCGTACATAGCTGTTAATGAACGTGTCCTTCCCAATCGAAATCCGCGCCGCGCCGCCGATGGGGCGCACGTCCAGCGGCGCCCAGATGTGTGCCGGATAACGCACTCGCATCCCCGCCAGGCGGAGCAGAAGCGCCCGCAAAGCGTCCGCGGTGTGCAGGCGGGGGAGATGGTTCGCCAGCCACAAAAAGACCAGCTCGCGCAAAACACGCAGAGAGAGATCGCGGCGCACAACCCGCCAGATTTCTGACCACATCAGGCCATCTCCTCGGTGGCCGGGGGCGGCGCGGCACGCGCCACGCGCAGTGCATCAGAAATCCACAGCGCCCCCGGCACTGTCTCCAACATCAGGATCATGCGCGTGACCACGGTCAACGCCGAAGCCTGCTCCAGCGTCGCGCCCAATTGCACATAAAGCGTGGTCATAGTGACCTCGCGCAGTCCCAGGCTGTTGATCGAGATCGGCAACAGAGAAAGCACATATGTGACCGCACCCACACCGACCACCTGCCACAGGCTGACCACGATCCCCAGTCCGCGCGCCAAAATCCATACCGCCGAAAACACCGAGAGGCGCGCCAGCCAGGAGATCACCAGGCCAAGCCAGAGCACATATTTGCGCTCACGCCACATCCCCAACGCCACGCGCAACTTCCACAGACCGCCACCTACCTTTTGGCGCAACGGCGTCAAACCAGCGGCCGCCCATCCATTGCCCAAAGCCCCGCGTCGCGCACCCACAGATGCAGCAGCGGAAAACCACTCCACAGGGTGCAGGGTAAACCAGGAAATCGGCAACAACGCCGTCATCGCGACCACGTTTATCAAACGATCCACCACCACCGAAGCCAGGCCAATCGCCCATCCGGTCGCCCGCGAGGTGCTCACAATCCGCACCGTATCCCCGCCCACAGTGGAAGGCAGAAAGTTCGAGGCAAAATTCCCCGAAAGCACAATCCGCAGCAGGCTGGCATAGCGCACCGTCACCGGCTGAACCCGTAACAGCAAATACCAGCGCAGCGTGTTCAACAACACAGCAGTGAAATACAGACCAGCAGCCAGCGGCAACAGCCAGAGGTCCATGCCACGCACCGTCTCCCAGAGCACGCGCCAGTCCTGGCGGCTCAACAGCCAGAGAAACAGCCCGGTGGAGATCAGCGTCCCTCCCCAGCGCAGCCAGCGAGCGTTCTTCCGCTTCGTCATCCCAGGTACCCCAGATCGCGCAAGCGCTTCTCCAGTTCCAGGCGTTCCTCAGCGCTCATCGCTGGGGCAGCTTTCCCCCCTTCGTCATCCGATTGTGCGCGGATGTAGTGCACCATCGAGCGTCGCGCCGGCGTCAATGCCTCCAGCCACACTCTGCCGTCCAGGTCGTCAGGGATGGGCAACCCCGCCAACGCCAGCATGGTGGGCAGCACATCGACGACGGCGGCATCCTTCACTTCGCCACCAGAACACACATCCGGTCCCGCCATCACCAGGATCCCCTCCGGGCGATGCCCCCCTGAATCCTGGTACTCCGATTTTCCTAAGATCGACTCGCTCTCCAGCCCCATCTTGACCGAGGCCTGATAAAGATACCCTTGAATCGAAAAGACGATATCCGCCGCCTGCTCCATGTACGGTCCGGAGAAAATCTCCTCCCGCAGATGGATGACGTCAATCAGCGGCGCGCCCGTATCAGGGTGAGGCAGAGCACGCAGGGCCTCCACCAGCTCCGTCACCACCTGGCGGTACTCGTCCCCAGGCTTCACAATCCCCTGGGGTTCGCGCCCCTCCAGGTTGATGAAAATCTGGCCGAACGCGCCGCGGGCGTAGGCACGGGTGCGCGACCAGTCAATATCCTCAAACCCTAAAAACGAACTCACCACCTTGTTGCGCGCCGGTTTGGAGACCAGGTTCGCCACCCAGCCCAACCCCAGGCGGCTGACCAACCGATAGGCGCGGCCAATCAAATCGGTACGCGCCAGCCACAACTTGAGCCGAGTGCGCGGGTCATCGTGCAGGTGCAGCATACCGATCTCATGCAGCCAGCGGTTGATGTACATGATGCCGTGCACCGGCCCGCCGCCGTGATCTGAGAGCACGATATAGTTGACCTCCTCGCCCAGCGCAATCACCAGATCGCCCAGCAGCGCGTCCATGGTGCGGTAGACCTGCTCAATGGCATCGGCAAATTCGCCATCCCGCCGCGGATCGTAACCGGGATAATCTGGCGAAAGGTAACGCCAGAACTTGTGCTGGGCATGGTCAATCTGCATCAGCACCAGCAAGTAAGCGTCACAGGGATGATGCTCAATCAGGTAAAGCAGCGCCCGACGCTGATAATCCAACAGGGCAAGCATATCATCCAGGTAGGCGCGCTCATCCCCATAGCGGTAGATAGCGGTCTCCGCGTGGCGGAAGGGGCCGATAGCGCGCTCCAACTCAGCGATCAGCTCCGAGGGATAGGCGAACCCGTCGGCGTGGGCATCGGGCGCGGCCAGGCCGGAGAACATGAATCCATCCAGAGGGACGGCGGGGTACAACATCGGCAGGTTGAACACCCCAATGCGCCGCCCGCCGCGGTTGAAATACTCCCAAACCGGGCGCGCTTTGATCTGCCCGGTGTGTACATATTCCACCTGGTAACTACCCGGCTTGCGGGCAAACCAGTCAAAGACGCCATGCCTGCCGGGGTTCTGCCCGGTAATGATGGTGCTCCACGCCGCCGGGCTGACCGGCAAGGCCGTCGAGCGAATCGTCCCCGAAGCGCCGCGTTCCATCAGGCGCGCCAGGTGAGGCAACTTGCCCTCCGCCAGCCAGCGCGAGGCCAGGTCCCAAGTGGCCGCGTCCCAGCCGAGGACGACCAGCGGCGCGTGATCGGTTTTTGCTGCGTTGTCAACCATCGAAAACTGCGCTCCGTCCTCGTCGCTCGTCTAACACATCCAGCAAGGCGGCCTCATAAGCAGCGACGATCTTGCGAATATCAAAGCGGCTGGCAAGCTGGCGGCTGTTGCGGCGGAACGCCAGCAACTGCTCCGGCGAGGTAAGCAAGGTGCGCAGCTGCTCCACACCCATGTGTTCGGCAGGCTGCCCATCGATCAGATACCCATTATAGCCCTGCTCCACCAGGTCCACAAAACCACCCACCTGCCCGGCCACGATAGCCAGCCCCATCGCCAGCGCCTGCACGCCGACGACTGGCAACCCCTCCGAGAGGGAGGGCATAAAGAGCAGGTCGCTGCGGCGGAACTCGGCGATCACATCATCTGGCGTTACCCAGCCGGGCAACGTAAAGCGCCCCTCCAGGCCGCGAGCGCGAATTTCCGCCTCAACGGCAGGACGCAACGGCCCATCGCCAACCATCACACACTCCCACGGCAGATCGCGCAGCGCGCTCAACGCCTGCACCACCTGCAACGGGTTTTTCTGCGTCACAAAGCGCCCGGCGAACATCACCCGCGGCGGCGTGTTGACCCGGATCTCACCCGGATCGAGCATATCCAAATCCACGCCGTTATGCAGCACTTCAACCTTCACGCCGTAATGCTGCTCAGCAAGCTGGCTGGTAAACTCGCTGACTCCGAAGACACGCGCCGCCCCCTTCCAGATCGGCGGGGTCAGGGGAAACACCCAGCGAAACCAGCGGTCGGTCTTCTCCGGCACGCCGCCGGGCACATCGCCCAAATGCGCCGTCAGGATATATGGAACACTGGTCAGCAGGGAAAGCGGCCAGGCAAGCGCCCCACTGGGAACGGCAAAATGCACGTGGATGGCGTCCGGTTTCCAGCACCGGATCAGCCGCAACGCGGGGAAGAATCCCGCCACCACATACCCCAACATATCGCGCAGGTACGCCTTGAACGGCAGCCTCCGTCCAACAGGGATGCGGTGCACCTCCACGCCATCCACCACATCACAGCGTGGCAGATCGCCGTAGTGGGAGGTCACCACGCGCACCTCATGGCCGCGCCGCGCCAGGCCGCGGCAGATGTCCTCAGCCACCCGGCCGCCGCCGCCGCCCACAGGCGGGAATTCGTAAATCAACACAAGAATACGCATTGGTTAAGGCAATCGCCGGTAAATGTGCAGGCTGGTCCCTGCCCGGCAGCCGACCTCCGGCGCGGGGGTCAACTCCTCGAACAGGCCCGAGGTAACGTACTCCGCCAGGCCCCCGCCATATTGCCGCTCCTCAATCAAAATCACATCCGCTTCCCGCTGCCAGCGAGAAGCAAGCTCATCATTCCAAAATCCGTAGCGCACCAGGGTATCGACCTCCCCCAGGCGCAGGGAGTAATCGGCGTTCAATTGCGGCGGGAAAAAGCGCGGCCGATCCAGATAGAGCAGGGCCACCTGTGTATCGCTGCCCTGCCAGTAAACCCGCGAGCCAGGGGGGATACGCGCCCGCAAATGCTCCCCCGCTTCCTCATAAGAAGCAATTACATCACGCCCGCACGCATACAGCGAATCGGAGCGCCCCAGAATGCCGATCGGCGTGAGCAGCCATCCAGCAAGCAAGAAGAGCACCAGCGCCCCGCCTGCGGCGCTTTCCGGGATCCAGCGCACGTTTCGGGCACGCAGCCAGCCAGGCAGACGAAAGAGCGCGACCAGCAACAGCGCCATCAGCAGGACGGCAGCGATGCCGCGCACCCAGGCGTCCAGAATCTGCATGGCGCTTTCATAAGGGTAACGCTCCAGCAAACGGAACTTGTTGAGCAGCAGCCCCCACAGTGCGATCTCCCCCTCCGCTAGGCGTCCCCCAGAGAAGCGCGGCACCGGCATCTCCAGTACCGCTTTGATCAGGCTGTCCAGCGCCGTCTGCGCGCCGCTGCCGAAATGGTAGGCATATCCCCACACCAGCGCGCCCAACCCCGTCAGCACCACGCCCAGTGCCGTCAGATTTCTACCGCGCGAAAGCTCCCTCCGCCAGAAGCGCGCCGTCAGCAGAATCAACAACAACCCCAGCGCCTCGAAGAAGAAAAGATACCCTGAGAAACAATAAACGCAGTGCTTCCCCCCCAGCGAAGCCCAGGCATGGATCACAAATAAAAACCCATAAGAGATCGAGAGAAAAACAGCCATCCGGCGTTCGCTGCGCCTCCAGCGCCGCGGCCACAAAATCCAGCTGGCAAGCACGCCAATCAGGGGCACAAAGTGCAGATAATACCCCTGGAAGAGGCTGGTCAGGCGGGCCTCGGCGGGGATGGGGGGACGCGGCCAAGGCGCAACCCCGGCATAGCGCCAGCGGTCGAGGAAGGGCGTCAGTTGTTGCGGGAACCATTTGACCCACATACGCAGGATACCCGGATAATAATAAGCTGCCCGCCGAGGAACAGCAACAACCCCGCAGCCACAGCCCAACGCCCCGCCCGCTCCCCATGCTGCGCCCAGATATAAATCAACAGGAAAAGCAGCAGCGGCGTCATGTTGAGGCGCGTCAATGCCAGAATCGCGGCCAGCGCAGCTCCCAGGACGAGCTGCCAGCGCCGACGGTCTTCTCCCAGCGTGAGAAACAACACCCATATCAACATGCAGGCCACCAGTCCCTGGGAGGTCGCCAGGCTGTAACTCTGAATCAAGGCCGGGTTCATCGCCAGAGTCCAGACCGCCAGGGCCGCCAGTCCATCCCCGGCCAAACGCCGGGCTACCAGCCACACACCCAACACAAACAGCAGAGAAAGCGCCAGCGCAAAATACCGCCCGGTGCGCAGCCCCGGGCCGAAAATCACTTGCACGAAACCGGGAATATAAAACGAAACGGGCATGTGGTTCGTCCACAGCCCATACTCTTGAAACGGACGGTATGCCCCCGAGGCGAACAAATACCCCTTCAGCAGGTACAGCCCCTCATCCAGCACGGTATCCAGGGTGTGCGCGTGACGCCACGCCTCCCAACCATACACCACACCCCCTATCAAGGCAACGATCCCCGCCAGCCAGGGCAACCCCAGAAACCGCCTGAGGCGGCCCGTCCACCTCATGCTAAAGCGCCTCCCGCCCCAGGTAACGCAGGTCAGCGTCCACCATCATCTGCACCAGCTCTTCCAGGCTGACGCGTGGCACCCAGCCAAGCTTTTCACGCGCCCGCGCCGGATCGCCCACCAGCAAATCCACCTCCGCCGGGCGGTAGAAACGCGGGTCTTGCACCACGTAATCGCGGTAATCCAGCCCCACATGCCCAAAAGCGGCCTCGCAGAACTCGCGCACCGAGTGCGTCTCGCCGGTGCAGACCACGTAATCATCCGGCTCATCCTGTTGC
>WFTY01000212.1 GCA_015485245.1 Anaerolineales bacterium
CTTTGTGCCCATTCCGCGCTTTCGGCTTCGATTTGCTGGATGCGCGCGGTGACCTGGTCGAAAGCGCGCATCGTCTGGCGCAGGGTGTCATCCAGGCTGGCGAAGGTTGCCAGTTGCGCCTGCAAATCTTTCACCCGTGCCTCGGCGTCGTTGAGCAACTGTGTGTTGGTGCGGTAGCGGTCGCCCATCTCTTTGCCTTCGGCGTTCAGCCTGGCGATCAGGCGTTGGCGCTCTGCGGCGCTGAGCGGTTGACCGCAGAGGGGGCAGGCCGCGCCTTCCACAGCGCTCAACCGGTCGATGCGGTTCTTGAGTTCATCCATCTGGGCTTTAAGGCGCGGGTTTTCGGCGCGTGCGTCGGCCTGGCGCTGGCGGGCGACCTCCAGCTCTTCCTGCAACTCTCGCCTCGCTTCGACTTGGTCTTGCAGGGTAGCGAGTTCCTTTTCCATCGTCGCCACCTGCTGGCGCAGGGCTTCCTGCTCAGCTTGCTTCTCTTCCAGCGTGGCTTGTTGCGCCAGCAGCGTTTCCATTTCCTGCGTCAGGCGAGCGCGCTCGGCTTCGATCGTGGTCAGCGGGCCTTGACGCTGCTGGTCGAACTCGCGGAATCGCCCCGCGCTCTCCTCCCAGCGAGCGAGCTCCTGGCGGGCATCCTGCCAGGCTTGATAGGATGCCTGGATGGCCGGCGCCTGGGCGAGCAGCTCGGTGAAATTCTGGCGCTCCTTTTGACGTTGGTTCAGCGTGTTTTGCAGTTCGGTGAGCTGACGTCGGTTTTCATCTAGGCGTGCGGTGAGCGCGTTGACCCCCTGGCGTTGTTCCTCCAACCGGGCGGCAGCCAGGCGGATGTTCTCCAGCGCCTGTTCCTGCAAGGCGCGTACCTCCTCGATGCGCTTCAGCGCGGCTTCGAGTTGACGCAGGTGTTTCTTGCGCTGCTGCTCCTCGGCAAGTTCCTCGTTGATCGCTGTCAGGTGCCCATCCAGGGCGTTGATCTGCTCCTGGACTGCACGTCGTTTCGCCGCGGCGCGCTGGCGGTACGTCTCCCAGATTTCCAGCCCCAGGATGTTGCTGAGGATGCGCTTGCGCTCGGCGGGGCGTTGCTGGGTGAATTGATCCGCCTTTCCCTGGAGGAAAAAGGCCGCGTTGACGAAGGTTTCGTAATCCAGGCGCAGGGTCTCGATGATGCGTTGTTGGGTGGCGCGCATGGTGCGTTCCGTGAGCGGACGCCAGGGGGGCGTGTTGCTGGCTTGCGCGCTGTCTGGCGGGGCGATGTGGAATTCGATCTGCCCGGTTTTCTCGCGCGCTTTCCGCCGCTGCACGTGGTAGCGGTTGCCTTCGTATTCGAAGGTCAGGTTGACTTCTGCAGCGTCGCATTGGGCGTTGATCACCGCGTCGCCGCGCTGGCGGGCTTCGCCGAACAGCACCCAGGTGAGCGCGTCGAGGATCGATGATTTCCCCGCGCCGTTATGCCCGGAGATGCAGGCCAGTTCAAAGGAGGTGAAGTCAATCGTCACCGGCTCGCGGTAGGAGAGAAAGCCGGAGATTTCCAGGCGAATCGGGATCATAGGCGGTTGTGTTCTCTGGTGGAGGGCGTTATCCGGTTGCGGCGCGCCTGTTTTCCTGGCAGGGATCGTCTTCCGGCATTTGCGCCCATTTCCGCAGGACGCGCGGGTTGGTGATGATGATCCCCGCGCGAGAAACCTGGATGGCGCCGCTGATTTCCAGCTTGCGCAGGGAGCGCGCCACTACTTCGCGCACTGTTCCGATGCGAGTGGCCAGATCGTCCTGGGTCAGGCGTTCGCTGGCTTTGCCGCAAAGTTGTTCGGGCGGCAAGTCGTTGATCAGGCGCGCCAGGCGCGTGGTCACCTGGAAGAAAGAAAGCTCTGCGATCCGCTGTACGAGCATACGCAGGTTCTGTGCCAGGTTCAGGATGATGGCGGTGGCCATTTCCGGGTGTTCGGCCAGCGTCTGGCGGATGGCATCTGCATCCACAATCCAGATGTCGCATCTCGTCAGCGCAGCCGCGCTTACCGGGTTGCCGCTCTGATCGAAGATGGGGACCTCGTTGAACGATTCCCCGGCGTCGAAGGTGTTGACCACCAGCTCGCGCCCCTGAGGCGAGGTCTTAAACAGCTTGACTTCCCCGCGTTTGATGATATACAGCCCCAGACAGCGTTCGCCTTCCAGAAAGATGATCTCCCCTGCCTGGTAGCGTACCAGGCGGGTGGCGGTAGCCATGGGAATTAACAGTTCGTCGCTCAGGCTGGAAAAGTAGCGACACTGGCGCAGGGCGGCGTATTTCTTCTTCTCGGATGTTACAAGGTCGCGCATGGGGGGCTTGGTTTATCCTTCGCCCAGCGGTGAGCGCAGCACTTTCCCAGGGCCACGGTCAATTTCCCAGGGATAGATGATATGTGCGTCGGTCACGGCGGCGTAGTAATCGGGACGGGCGCTGCCAAACAGGTTGCGATAGGGGTTGAAGTGCAGCACGCAGGTATAGGGGATGCCTCCCGCGGCAGCAACGCGGTTGACCACCGCGGTAATGGTGCGGCCAGACCCCCAAACATCATCCACCACCAGGATGCGCCGTCCCTCCAGGTTCGCGTCGTCCGGGAACTGAAGGAACTCTGGCCAGGCGTATAACTTCGAGGCGGCAGCTTCCATCTCGGCGGGGAAATCCACCGCCGCGGTGAGCACGTGCGTGATCCCCAGGGTCTCCGCAAGCAACCCGCCGGGGATAATCCCCCCGCGGGTGATGATGACCATGCCTTCGAACTCGACGTCCAATTGGGGCACAAGGTGATCGATCAGGCGATCTACGTCTTCCCAGCTTAAGATTTCATGCCGCATCCGCATGCTGTACTCCGAGGGGCAAAGTCCGCCGCGCTCTGGCAAGCGCGGGGCTGTCTGAATTATAGCAGAGAGGGGGGATCCACTTCAACGCGGCATTCCGGTAGTTTGATGGCGCGCAGCAGGGAGAGCGGATTGGGGCCGCGCAGCACAAGCTGCCAGCGGTAGATCCCCCCCACGCGCTGGAAAAAGCACGGCACCGGCCCGATGATGTCGTGGTGATCCAGGCCGTGTTTGTGCAGCAGGGCGGCGCTCTCCTCCGCGGCGCGCTGTGCCTCGGCTTCGTCCTGGTCGCGGAATTCAAGGCGTGCCAGCCGAGTGAAGGGGGGGTAGCCCAACTGGCGCCGGTAGGCCAGTTCCTGGCGATAGAAGTCGGCGTAGCTGTGCCCGGCGGCCGTCTGGATGACGTAGTGTTCCGGTTGGAAGGTTTGCAAGATCACCTCGCCGCCCAGCGGACTGCGTCCGGCGCGTCCCGCCACC
>WFTY01000213.1 GCA_015485245.1 Anaerolineales bacterium
ATTGCCGGATATCCGGTGCACAACGTCAAAGTGGCCGTTTACGACGGCAAGGAACACCCGGTAGATTCCAAGCCGGTGGCCTTTGAAATCGCCGCCCGCGAAGCCTTCAAGCTGGCGATGATGAACGCCTCCCCCGTGCTGCTGGAGCCGATTATGAAGGTCGAGGTCTTCGTTCCCGAGGCCAACATGGGAGACATCCTGGGCGACCTGAACACCCGGCGGGCGCGCGTCCAGGGGATGGACACCGCGCGTGGCAAGTCCACCATCAAAGCCCTCGTCCCCCTGGCGGAGATGCAGCGCTACACCACCGACCTGCGCTCCATGACCGGCGGGCGCGGCGTGTTCAGCATGGAGTTCGACCACTACGAAACCGTCCCCTCCCACCTGGCGCAGGAGATCATCGCCGCGGCGCAAAAGGAAAAAGAGGAAAAATAACCTCGCCGCCGCGCGGCAACGCTCAACTCGAAAACAGCCACAGCCCTGTCCTGGACTTCAGGCAGGGCTGCTTTGCCCCTCTGGATTCAGAAAAAGAGGCTGATTATGTTTCGCTTTTCCAAACGCAAAGATGAAATTTTCCACACCCTGATCGAGGAACAGGCCTCGCTGACCTACGAAGGCCTGAAACTGCTGGTGACCTACATGGAAACACACGACCACGAAACCGCCGATCAGCTCACCATGCGGGAAAAAGAGGCCGATGAGGTGCGGCGCATTTTGATTGACGAGCTTAACCGCACCTTCGTGACTCCCTTTGATCGCGAGGATATCTTTACGCTCTCGCGCACCATCGACGATGTGCTCGATTACGCCTATACCACCGTCAACGAAATGGAAGTGCTCAACGTGCAGCCAACCACTTTCATGCAGCGCATTGCCTCATTACTGCGCGACGCGGCGTATGAAATTTACCTGGGGGTGCAACGCCTGAAGAAGCATCCAGCGGTGGCGATCGACCACGCGCAGCGCGCCAAGGCGCTGGAGAACCGCATCGAGGCGGTTTACCGCGAGGCCATCGCCGACCTGTTCAGCGGGCCGGAGGATGTGCATCACATTGTAGAAATGCTCAAAAAGCGCGAGGTGTACCGCCACCTGAGCAACGCCGCCGACCGCGGCGACGACGCCGCCAACGTGCTCTCTGACATCGTCGTCAAGATGACGTAGGGGGTCCTCCGATGCCACCCACCCTGCTCGTCCTTATCGCCCTGGCGTTGTTCTTCGACTTCCTCAACGGGCTGCACGATTCCAGCAACATCGTCGCCACGATGATCAGCTCGCGTGCTTTCCGGCCACAGACGGCTTTGGGCATCACCGCGGTGGCGGAGTTCACCGGCCCGTTCCTCTTCGGCGTGGCGGTGGCGAAAACCATCGGCGACGAGGTGGTGCGCTCCGAGGCGCTCACCCTGCAGGTGCTGTTCGCCGCGTTGATTGGAGCAATCTTCTGGAACCTGCTCACCTGGTTCCTGGGCATCCCCAGCAGTTCATCGCACGCCCTGGTGGGCGGCATCCTCGGAGCGGTGGCCATCGGCGCGGGCCTGAACACGATCAAGCTGGCCGGGCTGGAGAAAATCCTGATCGCCCTGCTGACCTCCCCCTTGATCGGCTTTGTAGCAGGCTATCTACTCACCAAAGTCATCTTCTTCCTGGCGCAATCCGCCTCCCCGCGCATCAACATCTTCTTCAAACGCTCACAGTTGCTCACCGCCCTCGCCCTGGCCTTCAGCCACGGCACTAACGACGCGCAAAAGACCATGGGAGTGATCACACTGGGGCTGGTGATCAGCGGCGTGCTGCCCACTTTCCAGGTACCCACCTGGGTGATCGCCGCCAGCGCCGGGGCCATCGCCCTGGGCACCGCTTTCGGCGGGTGGCGGCTGATCCGCACCCTGGGCGGGAAGTTCTACAAGATCCGTCCGGTGCACAGCTTCGCCACCCAGTTAAGCTCCGCCGTCGTCATCCTGGGCGCATCGATGGTTGGTGGGCCGGTGAGCACCACACAGGTGGTCAGCTCTGTGATTATGGGCGTGGGATCTGCCGAGCGCTTCTCGAAAGTCCGTTGGGGGGTGGCGGAAGAGATCATCACCGCCTGGGTGATCACCATCCCTTCGGCCGCGCTGATCTCCGCGATAACTTACTGGCTGCTGACCAACGTTCCCTTCCTGGTCACTTTATTTTAACGCCACGCGAGAATGAACAGCAGCGTAAACAGGCTGCTGACGATCAACTGCCGCAAGCCGATCGCCGTCGGACGCACCCCCACCGCGGGACGCAGCACCCCGTTGAGGGTTTCGAACCACTGCAACAGATAGGGCAGCATTAACCAGGGGGAGAGGAGCGCGCTCGCCCCCAGCCCCCCCACAAATACCAGGTTGAACGTAGCATAGAGCAGAGGACGCCAGCCGTGGCGCAACCGCGCTTTCACAGGGGGAATCGTCTTCCAGGTGCGCTGCTCCAACCGTGCGTAGGCGTACACAATCGAGGCCGCGGATTGCAGCCAGGTCAAAACCCAAAGCAACCAGCCCAGCGGGTCCGATTCGCCGCGGGCGACCCAGTAAGCTGCAGGCGCCGTCAACGCCAACACCCCGGCGGCGACCACCTCGACGCCCATTTGGCGGCGCTCTGCCCGGCGGCTGACCAGGTAAAGATGCCAGGCGAAAACCGGCAGGCCGGGCAACGCCAGCCAGAGCAGGTAAGCAAAGCCGCGCACCACCAAGCCGGCGACCATCAGCGCCCCAATCGCCCCATAAACCACCATCCAGAAGCGCGCCGCAGGGAGATCGCTGCGCGGGCGGCGGCCGCTGTAGGCCTTGACGGCGATCACGATCGGCTGGCGGATGAGAAATCCGGCCAACGCCGCGAGCACCAGGTAAAGCGTGATCGTGCTCCAGCGCCCACCGACGAACAAACCGATCAACAACGGGCTAAACAGGAAAACCCAGGAACCATGCTCCGGAGTGATGGCGATATGGCGTTTGAAATAGTTTCGCATAGGACACAACCTCAGCGGCGATCTGCCTGTCGCAACTCCTCCCAGGCCCCTACCCAGGGAGTCCCCATGCGATGCCGCTTGGCAATCTGCACGTCACTCACCGCCGGGGCGATCTGCGCCGCCACCTCGGCGATACGCCCCCAGTCCTCAGCCAACACGGCAGCCCGCATTTGCTTCGCCAGCAAACCAGCCCAGGCCCACTCCATACGAAAACGATCGGCTTTAATCCAGTAATCCCGCTTCTCCCAGGCTGCCACAGTCGTCTCGACCGTCTTGGCGATGCCTTCAAGGGCCAGGGCGATGAAGGCGGCCATATCTCGCGTGGCGGCATCCGGCTGGGCCGATTTCATCATCTCGCGCAAAGCCAGTGCCACAGCGCGCTTCAGGCGATTGCGCTCCTTGCCTGGTTGGTTGGGGTTAATCACACGTGACATATTGCCTGCCTCTCTATACGGTGCACAAACCCCGCAATTCTACAGGCTTCTCTGGGGATTGACAAGCAAGCAAAGTTAAACCGCGCTCAAAGATCCGCAGGGGTTGCGCAAACCCGGCATGTCTGAGTTTTCTTATTCTTCTTCGATGAATGGGGGAACGTGTGGCAAGTCGTCGCCCTGTGAGGAGGGCGACTCCCCCTCGGCAGGGGAAACGAACGCCCTCGCGGACGAGCGACCGCGCTTGCGCGCTCCCCGCGCGCGCCCCGATTTTCCATCTCGCGCGCCCAACCAGACAATCAGCAAAGCAAGCAGGTCCACCATCACCTCATCCAGCGGCCCCGGCAAAGCCCCGCCGAAGAAGGTGTACACCCCCGCGCCGAGCAGCGGCAGGATCACCCAACGCGGGGTGCGCGGATTCCGGCGCAGGGTGAGCGCAAAGGTAAACAGCGCCCCGGCGGTGGTCACCGCAGCGTCATCGGCGGAGAGCGGGAAGAGATCCGGAAGAGTGGTGTATGCCCCGCCGAAGATGAAGGGCAACACCGTCGCCAGCCAGGAGAGATCATCCACCTGCACCAACGCCCAAAACCCCAGCAAGAAGAAAAGGACAAACGCGGCGCTCATCACCATCACCCCCGTGGCGAAATCCCAGCGCCACCAGCCATACCCCAGCCCCGCCAGGGGAAACACCAACGCCGCCAGGAAGAAGACCCCGGCCAACAGGGTTCGCAGTTTATCTTTCATCAGGCTACTCCATTTCCGACGGCAGACGACGGTCTGCCGTCATACCGGTCTCACCACCACCTCGCCCGGTGCGCCCACCCGGCCGCGGATTTCCACCTCGGCGATATCAAAGCGGTGCAACACCGCGGCGTTGGTAAGCAAGTGTTGAGTCACCTTTTCGGTGCGAAAGCGCGATTCGCCTTCCGCCAACGCCAGCGGCAGCAGCAACTGATCGGCCAGATAACGATCGACGCCGCCATCTGATTCCAGGAAAGCGATGATCGCCTCCACAGCCTGGTCAGCGACCTCCTCGGCGGGCTTCCCCAGCGCGCCCAGGGCAAAGTGACAACCCCGGCCGTTCTCGAACTCAGCCAGCAGCAACATCAGCGATCCCTTTCCCGGCGAAGGCAGGCGGGTTTTGCGAATATCGTTGAGCGGGTAGCGGCTGCCCAGCCGGGCTACAGCTCGCTCGCGCTGCCGCCGGGCAATGTGGCCGGGCAGGTTAGCCACCGCTGAGAGACCGCGCACCTGAAGCAAGCGCCCGCGGGAAAGCAGGTTCAGGGGAGAAACGCGCGCCACAGGCCGGATAGCCGCATGCAGGCGCCCTCCCCCACGCGGGAAAAATCCAGCTCTCTCCATCTCGATGTCGGCGTCAAAACCCAGCGAGCGCAACAGCGCCAACCAGTGCCAGGCCAGGTAGTGATAACACGGGCTTTTGGGCGCATGTGTGCCGCCGGTGATCGTGACGTGCGCAGCCCGCCCGGCTCGCGCCAGCGGCAAAAAGACCGTTTGCAGCACCAGCGAGGTTGAACCGGCGGTGCCGATATCAAAATCATAACGCCCGGGCCGCACCTCCCCCGGCTGGAAGATCAATTCCCGCGAACCGATTTCATCGCCTTGCACCACGGCGCTGCTGATCGTCGCCGCAGCGCGCACCGCTGCCCGATGCTGAGGGCGCAATCCCGGCTTCGCGCGCCGGGCGCGAATGTTGTACAACCTCACCGGCGTTGCGGTGAGCAGCGAAAGCGTGAGCGCCGAGCGCAAAATCTGCCCGCCGCCTTCCCCTTGAGAGCCGTCGATCTCAATCCAGTCCATCGTCAACCATGCAACTCCAGCCGCCGGTCGCAGAACACCGGGATGAAGCGCGGGCTTTTTCGGCCTAGCGTCGAGGCCTACGCCGCCCGGCAATCACGAGAGATCACCCCTGCCCTGGCTCCGAACCACGCGCCACCGGACGCTCCGGGTCAGTGATCCAATGACTCCACGAGCCGGCATACAGGCGCGGCACGCCCAGCCCGGCATGAGCCACTGCCAGGATGTTGTGCGCAGCGGTCACGCCAGAGCCGCAATAGAACACAGCCCGTTCCGGCGCGACGCCATCCAGGAGGGCCTGGAAACGCTGGCGCAAGACCTGCGAGGCGAGAAAGCGCTCGTCCTCCGCCAGGTTGCGGATGAAGTGGTAATTGAGCGCGCCGGGGATATGGCCGCCCACCGGATCAAGCGGCTCTTCTTCACCACGGTAACGCTCCGGGGCGCGCGAATCAATCAGCCGGGCAGCAGGATCACCCATTTGCCGGAGGACATCCTCGGCGGTGACCAGCATCTCCGGGCGCAGGCGCGGCTCAAACGTCCGCGGCGAGGGCACAGGGACGCGGTCGTCCACCGGGTGAGCGGCGGCCACCCAGGCAGGCCAGCCGCCGTCCAACACAGCGACATCCTCATGCCCCAGCCAGCGCAGCAACCACCACAAACGAGCGGCGATCGCACCCCCGCGGTCATCGTAGACCACCACCTGCACGGCAGGGCTAATGCCCCAGCGGCCAAAGCGCGCCGCCAGTTCATCCACCAGGGGCAGAGGATGGCGACCGGTCTCTCCGGGTCGCGGCGGCGCAGAGAGGTCTTCATCCAAATGAGCGTAAACCGCTCCCAGGATGTGCGCCTGCTGATAATCACGGCGTCCTTTTTCAGTATCATCCAGCCAGAAGCGGCAATCCACCACCACCCAATCCGGGTCACCGAGGTGGGCGGCGAGGTCATCAACGGGAATCAAAGTCTGGTATCTCATAGCGACATTCTATCATGCAGAGAGCGAGTATAATCATCTGACCCGACGGACGAAAAGGAGCACACGATGATTGAAGTCGCCATTATGATCGAAGGGCAAAACGGCCTGACGTGGGAACGCTGGCAGCGCATCGCGCGCGCCGTGGAAGACCTGGGCTACGCGGGCCTGTACCGCTCAGATCACTACACCAACGCCACTCCGCCGGATAAAGAATCCCTGGAGCTGTGGACCTCGCTGACCTGGCTGGCAAGCCACACCCGGCGCATTGAATTCGGCCCGCTGGTCACGCCGATGTCCTTCCGCAACCCGACGATGACGGCTCGCATGGCCGCGGCGGTGGACGACCTCTCCGGCGGGCGACTGACCCTGGGGGTGGGCGCTGGATGGCAGGAACGCGAGCACACCAATTACGGCTGGGAGTTACTCGATATCCCCCAGCGGTTTCAACGCTTTGAGGAAGCCCTAGAAATCCTCATCCGCCTGCTGCGCAGCGACACGCCCGTCGATTTTACGGGACGTTACTATCGCATCCAGGATGCCATCTTGCTGCCGCGGCCGCAGCGCCCCGGCGGGCCGCCCATCCTGATCGGCGGCAACGGGCGCAAACGCACGCTACCATTGGCGGCGTGCTACGCCGACGAGTGGAACGCCATTTATCTGCCGGCGGAGAAGTTTGGCGCCCTGAACGCCGAACTGAACGCCCTGCTCGAAGCCGAAGGGCGCGACCCTGCAACAGTGCGCCGCTCGATGATGACCGGGGTCGAGTTCGGGCGCGACAAAGCGGAGGTCAAACGCAAAGTCAAGGCGCGCACCGAAGGCAAACTCACCCCCAAAGAGCTGCACGCCCGCGGGCTACTGGTCGGCACGGCGAACGAGATCGTCGCGCAACTCGGCGAGCTGGCCGAGGCCGGCCTGCAACGGGTGATGCTGCAATGGCTCAACCTGGACGACGTGGACGGGCTGGAGGCGCTGGCCGCGGGTGTGCTACCGCAGTTAACATGATAGAAAACGCTTTGAGCGCAACCGTTTGAGGAAATCTGCGTACATGGTCTTGAGAATCCCATTCATTTCATTGAGATGAGGAGGAACAAGATGTTTACAAGAAAACCAATCCTGCGCTGGACGTTTGTGCTCATATTGAGCCTGAGCCTAGCGTTTGCGCTGACCGACCAGGCTCGCGCCTTCGAGCTGGACGACGATGGGAACATCCCGGCGAATGAGGTGATCGACGACGATGTCTTCATCGGGGGGCAAACGGTGGTGATCGACGGCACGGTCAACGGCGACGTATTCGCTTTCGGACAATCGGTGACGGTCAACGGCACGATCAACGGCAGCCTGTTCGCCGGGGCGCAATTCATCGTGATTAACGGGGAAGTCAACGGCAGCGTGTACGGCGGCTCCAACAGCATAGAGATCGCCTCCGGGAGCGCGATCAGCCGCAACGTTTATTACATGGGCTATTCGCTACGCCTCGCCGAGGGAGCTTCCCTGGGCCGCGATCTGGCCTTCATGGGGTATCAAGCCCTGCTGCAAGGGAATGTAGGTCGCAATGTGCACGTCGCTGGCGGCGCCTTGGAGATCAGCGGGGCAATCGGCGGCGATGTCAAAGCTAACATCGCCGCGCCCAACGAAGCGAACACGCCCATGCCCTACGCCGCCCCCGGCGCGCCGACGCCGATCAGCCCGGGCATTCACATTCGCGAGGGCGCCGAGATCGGCGGTGTGGTGGAATATACCAGCCCAATTGAGCAGAGCGAGGGCATCGCCGTTCAGCCCGACGGCGGCGTGATCTATCACCAGCTGGTCACAGAAGAAGGCCGGGGAAAGATCACCCCCGCGATCCGCACCGGGTTGTGGGCGCTGGATCGTCTGCGCGAGCTGGTCTCGCTGCTGGTACTGGGCGCGCTGGCGCTGTGGAAACTACCCGAGCTGTTCAACCGCGTCAAACGCACCGTCGCGGAGCAGCCCATCCCCTCGCTCGGCTGGGGTTTTATGATCATCCTGGTCGGCTATCTCGGCGCGGCGCTCCTCGCCGGCATCCTGCTGGCAGTTGTGCTCTTCCTCGGTGCGCTCACGCTGGGCAAGTTGGGCGGCGCGGCCGCCAGCATCGGATTCAGCAGCCTGACGCTGACGCTAGCCGTGTTCAGTCTGCTGGTGGGTTTTGGCTCCAAGCTGGTGTTGGCCGCCTGGAGCGGGGAATGGCTGCTGAACAAGGTCGCTGCCAGCAAAGAACTCAGCCCGTTCTGGGCGCTCGCGCTGGGCGTGCTGCTCTACGCGCTGCTGCACGGCATCCCCTACCTGGGCGGCGTGATCGCCGCGGTGGTGACGTTGATGGGCACAGGCGCTATGTGGCTGACTTACCGAGAGGCGCGCGCTGTTTAGGTCGCCGCCCTGCTGACTGAGTAACCCTCACCAGGAGAGAAAATGACTCCTCTAAAAAACAAACTGCGCCGCTCACGCCGCGACCGCGTGGTCGCTGGCGTGTGCGGCGGCCTGGCCGAATTCTTCGGCATCAATGTGTTCTGGTTTCGCCTGGCTTTCCTGATCGCCCTGATCCCCGGCGGCATCCCCGGCCTGGTGCCCTACCTCATCCTGTGGGTCGCCATCCCCTCCGAGTAAGGATGGGACGGCTTCATCAATCGCTGAGGGGCAACACCACGTGGAAAGTGCTCCCCGGCAACTTCTCCTCGTCATAGCCGGGACTTTCGACCCACACCTTGCCCCCATGCGCCTGCACCACCCCCCGGACGATCGCCAACCCCAAACCCGGCCCGCCGCCTTTGAACTTGGTCTTGCCCGAGGAGTGCAAATCGACATCACCGATCTGGTAAAACTTGGTAAAAATCAGCTCGTGATAACGCGGGTCGATGCCGATACCCGTATCGCGCACCGTCACCTCCACGCCTCCCTGGGGGAAACGCTCATCCCCTGGAGGAATGAGTTGCCCGTTTAAGAAGATCTCGCCGCCATCGGGGGTGTATTTAACGGCGTTGTTCACTAACTGGTAAAACACCTTTTGCAAAGCCTGTGGGTCGCCGTGAACCAGAGGGAGATCGGCGATCCGCTGGTCAAAGCGCAACCGCTGCTGCCGCTCGCGGAACACCGTGGCGTAGCGCTGACAGACCTTGCGCAGCAGCGGTTCCAGCTTCAAGGGCTGCGCCAGGATGGAAAGC